>CANGOF010000085.1 GCA_947455515.1 Flavobacteriia bacterium | reverse complement strand
GTAGCAACTTGCTTTAAGGTAAATATTTCGTGTTCTTCAGGCATACTAAGTAAAGTTATTCATTTTTTTGATAGTCCAATTCACAATACTATCTAAAAAATTATACCTTTGTTTTCTAAATATAAATAGAACAACAATGAGTATTCCAGCAGAATTAAAATACACGAAAGATCACGAGTGGGTTCGTGTAGAAGGTAATGTAGCTACAGTAGGTATTACAGCATTTGCACAAGGTGAATTAGGTGATATCGTTTACGTAGAGGTTGAAACAGAAGGTGAAGAACTTGGAAAAGAAGAAATCTTCGGTACTGTAGAAGCAGTTAAAACAGTTTCTGATTTGTACTTACCATTAACTGGAAAAATCGTTGAATTTAACACAGCATTAGAAGCTACTCCAGAAGTAGTAAACTCGGATCCTTACGGTGATGGTTGGATGATTAAAGTTGAATTTTCAGATGCTTCTGAATTAGATGCTTTATTATCTGCTACTGATTACGAAGCATTGATTGGATAAGATAAGTAACGAGCAACGAAGTGACGAGTAACGAATAGAACACTCGAAACTTAAGAGCTTTAATAATATTAAAAAAGAGGTTTTTCATTTGAAAAACCTCTTTTTTTGTTTCTAATAGTTCTAAACATGATTCCACTCAAATCCTCAAATGGTCGTCACTCTTAACTCTTAACTCGTCACTCCCTTACGCTTGATCCAATTTTCTAACCATCGTTAAAATAGTAGCAATCGCAACAGTTTCTCCCGTCTCGTCATATACATCCACCAAGAATTTTACAATTCCTTTTGCGATATCATCTTCCGAACGTTTTTCTTGATCTATTTTTTCTTTTACTGTAAAACGAACACCAATCGTTGCTCCAGGATAAACAGGTTTTGTAAAACGTGCTTCTTCTAATCCGTAGTTTAATAAAACAGGTCCTTTTTTCGGATCAACAAACAATCCTGCTGCTTTGGATAATACAAAATAACCATGCGCTACACGTCTTTCAAAGATGGTTCCTTCTAAGGAAGTTGCATCCATGTGTGCATAGAAATTGTCTCCAGACACATTCGCGAAATTCACGATGTCTGCATCCGATACCGTATGTTTATGTGTAAACACAGTTTCTCCAACGACTAATTCTTCAAAATGTTTTCTAAATACGTGTGGATTTGCTTCTGGCATTTCAGCACCTACTTGGAATTGTTGCGTGATGTGTGTGATGGTTGTCGGGTGACCTTGAATAGCAGTACGTTGCATGTAATGTAATACACCACGTTTTCCACCCATTTCTTCACCTCCTCCCGCACGACCAGGTCCACCATGCGTCAGTAATGGCATAGGAGAACCATGACCTGTACTTTCTTTGGCACAGTCTTTATTCAATACTAAAATACGTCCATGCATACTTGCAGCACCAACTACGTAATCTGTTGCTTCTTGATTATCTGGAGTAACTATGGAAGATACTAAGGAGCCTTTACCCATGCGCGCTAATTCAATCGCTTCGTCGATGTCTTTGTAAGGCATTACCGTTGATACAGGTCCAAATGCTTCGATGTTATGTACATCCGTTTTATTGAATGGATCATTGTTTACAAATAATATCGGTGAGAAGAACGCTCCGTTTGCACAGTTGTTACCAACCACATCTACGTGATCGACATTACCATATACAATCTCTTGCGATTTCGCTAATTGAAGTACATTTTGACGTACACGATCCACTTGTGTTTGTGTAGCTAAAGAACCCATACGTACACCCTCTACACTTGGGTCCCCCACTTTCGTAGTTGCCAAACGTGCTGAAATTTGTTTTGAAACTTCTTCCACTAAATTTTCCGGAACGATAATACGACGAACTGCCGTACATTTTTGTCCTGCTTTGATCGTAATTTCTTTGGTTGTTTCCTTGATGAATAAATCAAACTCAGCAGTACCAGGAACGGCGTGTTTACCCAAAACAGTCGCATTCAATGAATCTGCTTCTAAGTTGAATGGAATACTACGTTCACTAAATTGAGGTAAAGATTTTAACACTTTCCCTGTATGAGCACTACCTGTGAATGTTACCACATCTTCGCTATCTACGAAATCAAGAATACCTCTTCCAAGACCACAAACTAATTGCAAACTTCCTTCAGGTAAGATGTTGGAATCAATAATGTCTTTTACCATTAATTCGGTTACAAAACACGTAAACTCGGATGGTTTAACTACACATGGAACACCCGCCATTAAGTTTACCGCCATTTTTTCCAACATTCCCCAAATTGGGAAGTTAAAGGCATTGATATGTACCGCTACTCCTTGTTTTGGCACCATGATATGATGACCGATAAACGTTCCGTTTTTAGAGAGTGGAGCAGCAGTTCCATCTACATAATAAGGTAAGTCAGGAAATTGTTTCCGCAAGGATGCATTGGCAAAAACGTTTCCAATTCCTCCTTCAATATCAATCCAGGAATCCACACGTGTCGCACCAGTCAAGGCGCTTAACGAATAATAAGATTCTTTTTTATCCATTAAGAACAAAGCCAATGCTTTCAACATACGACCTCGTTCTTGGAAAGTCATTTTACGCAATGCTTTACCTCCAACTTCTCGTCCGTAGGCTAAAATTTGATTGTAATCCAATCCAGCACTGGAAGTTTCTCCGATGACATCGCCAGTTAATGCATTGTATAAGGTTGTTTCTGAACCTGCTCCAGCGGTCCATTGACCTATTACGTAATTTTTTACTTGTATCATATGTTGGTTATTCGCTTTATATTATTCAAAGATTGTGCTTTTATTTAAGACATCGACTACCAAAATTACAATTTTTTGCATTTTTGGTAGTCGACTACCAAAATTTACATTTTTTACATTTTTGGTAATCCAACAATTTTAAATCTCCAACGTCAATTCGTCACTTCGTCACTCGTGACTATTTTATTATCTTTACAGTCTACAAATTCATTCATTTATGAGCAAGGAAAAATTTACCGTTACCGCAGCATTGCCTTACGCCAACGGACCCCTTCATTTAGGACACGTGGCAGGAGTTTACTTACCAGCAGATATCTTCGTGCGTTTTTTACGTATGAATGAGCATGATGTGGCTTTTATCTGTGGGAGTGACGAACATGGTGCTGCAATTACGCTACGCGCTAAAAAAGAGGGGATTACTCCGCAAGAAATCGTAGATAAATACAACAAGGTAATTGGAGATTCTTTCCAACAATTTGGAATTTCGTTCGATATTTTTCACCGAACATCTGCTGAAATTCATCATAAAACAGCGCAAGATTTCTTTTTGAAATTAGAAGAAAAAGGAAAATTTATTGAAGAAACAACGGAACAATATTACGATGAAGATTACAATCAGTTTTTAGCAGATCGTTACATTGTAGGTGAATGTCCAAATTGCCACAATGAAAATGCGTATGGAGACCAATGTGAAAAATGTGGGTCTGCGTTAAGCCCTACGGATTTGATCAATCCACTTTCAACGTTGAGTGGTAAAAAACCCATCTTAAAATCGACTTCCCACTGGTTCTTACCTATGGATCGTCACGAAGAATGGTTGACTTCTTGGATTCAAGATGGAATCTTAGATGGAAAGCAACAACACGACCCAAAAACATGGAGAAACCAAGTGATTGGTCAATGTATGTCGTGGATCAAAGGAGGATTGAAACCAAGAGCAATGACGCGCGACCTAGATTGGGGGGTGAAAGTTCCGTTGAAAGGTGCAGATGGAAAAGTATTATATGTTTGGTTAGATGCGCCAATTGGTTACATTTCAGCGACCAAACAATGGGCCTTGGATAACAACAAAGATTGGAAAGATTACTGGACAGGTGACCGTAAATTAGTTCATTTTATTGGAAAAGACAACATCGTTTTTCACGCGATTATCTTCCCAATTTTATTGAAAGACCACGGTGATTTGATTTTACCAGATAATGTTCCTGCTTACGAATTCTTGAATTTAGAAGGAGATAAATTTTCAACTTCGCGCAATTGGGCGGTTTGGTTACATGAATATTTAGAGCGTTACCCAACGAAAGTAGACGAGTTAAAATATACATTGACTGCGATTGCACCAGAAAGTAAAGACAGTGAATTTACGTGGAAAGAATTCCAAGCGCGTGTGAATAATGAGTTGGCAGATATTCTTGGAAATTTTGTGAATCGTGCCTTGGTGTTAACTCAAAAATACTACGAAGGAATTGTCCCTGAATGTGGCGACTTAACAGAAGAAGATCAACGTGTACTGGATACCATTGCTGCTTTCCCAGAAAAAATTGCAACGTTGATTTATGCTTATAAAATACGTGAAGCACAATCTGAAGTGATGAATTTAGCGCGTTTAGGGAATAAATATTTAGCGGATAGTGAACCATGGAAATTGGTGAAAACAGACCCAAAACGTGTGGAAACGATTTTACACATTGCTCTTCAAATTACCGCGAATTTAAGTTTCTTGTTAGAACCATTTTTACCAACAACTGCAAGGAAATTACGTTCGTTTTTGAATTTAGAATTACCAATTTGGAATAAAATTGGAGCAAATAATATTCTGAAAGCGGGTCATCAAGTAAATACACCGGAAATTCTTTTCCCGAAAATTGAAGATGCAATGGTAGAAGCAGAAGTGGATTTTTTGAAATTGAGTCAAGCTACACCTGTGGAAGCAAATGTTGCGCCACAAAAAGCAAATGTAAGTTTTGATGACTTCACCAAATTAGATATCCGTTTAGGTAAAATCATCGAAGCTGAAAAAGTACCTAAGTCAGACAAATTATTGAAATTAACTGTAGATACTGGAGTAGATGTTCGTACTATCGTTTCTGGGATAGCGAACTTTTATAATCCAGATGAGGTAGTTGGAAAAACAGTTTCTGTATTAATCAATTTAGAACCACGTAAAATTCGTGGAGTTGAGTCTGCAGGTATGATTTTAATGGCCGAAAATGCTTCTGGTGAATTGAGTTTCGTTTCTCCTGAAAAAGAATTTGAAGCTGGGGGAGAGATTCGTTAATTTTAGAATGATTCTAAATTACCTTCCTTGGTAAATAATTGGGCAACCAAACGCATTAACATTACGTCTTAGATGTGAATAAAAATGAATAAATGCTATTCGGAAATTTAATTAATTTCTTTAGTATTATTCATTTTCATTTTAAACTAAACAAGAATTTATATGAAAAAAAAATTAATTTTAGGTGTTTCGTTATTATTCGGAACTTTCTTTTCTCAAGCACAAACTAAAACAATTGTTTATCAAGAATTAAAAACTGCATCTGGTGCAGCAACTGGTTCTGGAATGTTTTTTGGAGCATCCATGACAGTGGATTCAATCACGGTTACTTTTGCAGGACCTTCTACAAAATGGTTAGGTTTAGGATTTGGAACCTCCATGTCAGGAACTGACGCTTTGATTTATACTTCGTCTGGTGGCTCACAAAATTGGTGGGATTATTACATGGGAAGTACAAGTAGTGGTTCGGTTGTCAAAGATGCAACACAAGATTGGAAAATTAAATCCAATACGGTTGTTGGTTCTTTGAGAACAGTTGTTGCAACACGAAAATTAAACACTGGAGACGCTAAAGATGCTGTTATTAATTACAACGGGTCTACTTTAAATCTGGTTTGGGGGAGAAGCTCTGGTTCATCTTATGTTTTAGCGGATCATGGCGGATCGAATAGAGCATTTGGAATTTCTTTAGCTTGGGTACTTCCAGATGTTACACCACCAACCTTAACTGCGACTTCGCCAACAGATAATGCAACAGGAGTAGCTACTACACAAAATTTAACAGCAACCTTCAGTGAAACTGTTGTTTTAGGAACTGGAACAATTTCACTTTATTCAGCAACTAATACACTTGTGGAATCTTACACCCTACCAAGTTCAAATGTAACGGTAAATGGAGCTACAATTACCATTAATCCTACAAATATTTTGAGCGATTCAAGTGATTATTATTTACTTATTTCTTCTACCGCAATTAAAGATGTAGCAGGAAATTTCTATACGGGATTAGCATTACCAACAGATTGGAATTTCACAACTGCAACTGCACAACATTCAACAGGTGTAAATGAAGTTTTTGAAAAAAAAATAGTTAAAGTTACTAATTCTGCCATTCAAATTTTCGCTAATGCTTCGAGTTATCAATACCAAATTATTGATTTACAAGGAAATATTATTAAAGAAAAAAACAATGTGCAAGTCGACTCAATAATTCATTTTTCAGAGTTTAAACCTTCTGTATATATATTGACACTTAGTAATAATGGTCAGGTGATTCAACGTAAATTTGTTGTTCAGTAATTCATTACAAATGAAAAAAGTAGTTGTCCTACTTCTATTTAGTAGTTTATTAATTTTTAATGGATTTTCACAAGATATTTACGATGCTTGTCGTAAAGGAAATGTTGAATTAATTAAGCGTTTGTCGAAGCTAAATTTGGATACGATCAATAAACCAAATAAGAGTGGGTATACTCCATTAATCATCGCAGGATATCGAAATCAATTGGAAGCCGTTAAGGTTTTACTCGAATTAGGGGCACATGTGAATGCACTTTCAGAAGATGGAACTGTATTGACTGCTGCGTGTTATAAATCGAATACAGAATTGGTTAAAATATTAATCTCAAATAAAGCAGATGTGAATGTGAAAAATAATGCAGGGACAACTCCATTAATGTTTGCAATAATGGCAGAAAATGAAGAGGTTGTGAAATTGTTAGTTGAAAAAGGAGCAGACAAAAATGCGAAAGATAATTCGGATAAATCGATTCAAGAATATGTGAAAAATTGCGATAATTTGAGTATCAAGAAATTATTTTCAAACTAATTTTTAAGTAATTATTTAGAAATCAAAGGAGTTTAATCGGATAGAAATAATATCCTACTTTATTCTGTTTGAAAAGTAAAATATTAGAAAATTAAAGCTAATTTTAAATAAAAAACGATGAAAAAAATAATTTTTTTAGGTGTTTTATTTTTGATTTTTATTCAACAAATAAATGCACAAACAGACACAACTAAGCTTTCAGAAGATGACTTGCTTTTACAAGAATTAGGAGCTAACAATATCAAACAAAGCTTGTTGCCAGAAGGGATGGGCTTGATTAAGCGATCGATGTGGGGAGAAAAAGGAGTGATGCGTAAATTTTCCTTTTTTGAATTAACACCTGAGAAAAGAGAAAGAGAAATTATCGTTCGTAGAAGAATGTTACAAACTCACCAAGTCCTTGGTTTTGTAGCTCTTGGAGGAATGATTGGTTCTTGTATTACTGGTCAAATTATGATTAACACAAATGTTGGTGCGACGCAAGAAAGAGTGAAACCGCTTCACCAAGTTGCTGTTACCACCACGATGATTTCTTATGGAGCAACTGCATTATTACAATTATTAGCTCCACCTCCAATTATTATTCGTAAAAATGCTGGATGGAGTAATATGAAAGCACATAGAACCTTAGCTTACCTTCATTTTTCTGGAATGGTATTAACGCCACTTGCAGGTCAATTAATGTATGGAAGTGCAAGCCTTCAAAATGGAAACAGTGATAAACTACGAAATTTTCACCAAGTATCAGGGTATATTACTACAGCACTTTTTGCTGGCGCTGTTATTGTAATGAAATTTTAAAAACAAACTAAAATTTAATAATCATGAAAAAATCAATTATCTACTCTTTATTTTTGGGTTTTACCTTAATGCTTTGTTCGTTTGACAATGTAAAATTGACGCTTAACAAAACAGATTCTTTTATACGATATACTTTGAGTCATCCTGCTCATGAGTCAATCGGAACTACTAAAGATTTTATTTGTGGAGGCTATTATGATAATACAACCAAGAAAATCACCAAATTAGTTGTAGCAGCTGCTGTTGCTTCTTTTGATTCTCAAAATTCTAGTCGTGATTCTCATGCTTTAGAAACATTGGAAGGAACTAAATATCCAAAAGTTTCATTTGTTAGTAAAGCAATCAAAGAAGAAGGAAATGAAGTGATTATTGTTGGTGAATTAAATTTTCATGGTGTAAAAAAAGATATTACTATTAAAGCAAAACAAACAGAGTCGGATCAGAAAATTATTCTTTCTGGATCGTTTAATGTAAGCTTAGATAAATTCAACGTGGAAAAACCTTCGATGATGGGTGTTGCTGTTGATGACAATTTAGTAATGGATTTCAAAACAGTTTTTGATATTTAAGAGTTGCAACAATCTACTTGGAAGGCACACTTAGCCTTATTTATTGTAAACGCATTGTACGGAGCTGGTCATATCCTCGCAAAAGGGGTTATGCCAGCTTTTTTAACTCCTACCACTTTTATTTTCTTTCGGATTTTAGGAGCAACTATCCTTTTTTGGATCATCAAAGCTTTTTTGCCAAAAGAGAGAATTCAACGAAAAGATATTGGACTTTTCATGTTGTGTGCATTGTTTGGTGTAACAATTAACCAACTCTTTTTCTTTCATGGATTGAGTTTATCTTCTTCGATAAATTCAGGAATTATAATGACTACTAATCCAATTTTGGTAACTATTATTGCTTATTTTTTACTAAAAGAAAAAATTACCATTACGAAAGTAGCTGGTATACTTTTAGGGGCGACAGGAGCAATATTGCTTTCTTTAGCAGGGAATACAGGTAAAGGAGACTCTTCTTTAGGGGATTTGTTTTTATTTATCAATGCTGCAAGTTACGCTGTCTACTTAGTTATAGCTAAACCTTTAATGCAACGTTATAGTCCTTTTACAGTAATAACCTATGTGTTTACTTTTGGCTTGTTTTATATGTTCATTTATCCTCCAACATATATTGAAACCTTAGCGATTGATTTTAGTGCTATCACACTCACCATTTGGGCCAAAATCGCATATATTGTTATTGGGGTGACATTCTTTACTTACCTTCTTACCATGTATGGATTAAAATATGTGGGGCCATCCATAGCAAGTGCGTACATCTACACCCAACCTGTATTAGTGATGGGATTCGCATACCTATTTTCCTTATTAGGTTTAGCAGATGATTATACCAATACCATTACTTTTGAAAAAGTGGGGTATATGGCAATGATCTTTGTAGGGGTTTGGATCACGGCGTATTATGGAAAAATAGCAAATAAAAAATTGTAGATAAACTATAAATGAAGTTTATCTTTCAGGTTGCTTTTAATCAAGAATAACAGTCGTAACTACCTTTTCTAAATCAAAAATTAATTTACTTTCCATTAGTTGTAAACATTTATATCAATTACTTTTACAAGTATGAAAAAACAAACCGCTGTCATCTTTTATGTACTCGCTGCTTATGTGGCTTTACAGTTTGCATGGTGGGGCTATCATTTGATTCAACTCACACACGAACTTGGTAAGACTGATGCTATTATTACCAAAAAGGTGATCATGATTACAGGTGAGGGTTTGGTGTTTTTCCTGATTCTTTTTGTTGGATTGTGGCGAATTCGTACAGCTATTAAACGTGATCAACAACTCAATGAACGTCAGAGCAATTTCTTGTTGTCGGTTACTCACGAATTAAAAACACCGTTGGCTTCAACAAAATTGTATCTACAAACATTAATGAAGCGAGATTTTGAATTGGAGAAACGCAATGAGTTGTTACAAAAAGCTTTACTGGAAAATCAACGTTTAGAAGAAATGGTGGAAGCGATCTTGACTGCCTCACGCTTAGAAAACCAAACGATAGTACCTCACAAAGAATGGATTAACTTAAATGAGGTATTTACGGATCTTGCGAAACAATACAATACAAGATTAGACAAAGAATGGATTGTATTAGAACTACAGGATAAAGTGTCTATTGAAACAGATGCATTCATGCTAAAAACCATCGTGATTAACCTTATTGAGAATGCGTTTAAATACGCAGGAACTAAAGAAAAATTGATTTTGTTTCTACACCGAGATAAACAAAATAGTAAATTTGGAACGAAAGATGTTGGACCTGGTGTTGCGCCAGAAAATCAAGAAGATATCTTTCATAAATTTGTACGACTCGAAAACGAAGAAACGAGATCTCAGAAAGGAACAGGACTCGGTTTATTTATCGCTTCAGAGTATGCAAAGATTATTGGTGGTAAAATTGAATATAAACAGAATAACCCTCAGGGTGCAATTTTTGAAATAACGCTATGACACAAAACATTGGATTGATAATTTTAGATGGTTGGGGAATTGGAGACAAATCTAAATCCGACGCAATTTATAATGCAAACACTCCTGTGATGGATGGTTTATTAGCCAACTACCCTTCTGCTACCTTATTGACATGTGGAGAAGACGTTGGTTTGCCAGAAGGTCAAATGGGGAACTCCGAAGTGGGTCACTTAAACATCGGAGCCGGTCGTATCGTTTATCAAGAATTAACTCGTATCAATAAATCCATCCGCGACAAAGAATTTTTCCAATTAGATGCATTAATAAATGCATTTAAAACAGCTAAAGAAAAGAACGTACCTGTTCATTTAATTGGATTGGTTTCCAAAGGTGGTGTTCATAGTTCACAAGAACATATCTATGCACTTTGTGAAATGGCAAAACAACAAGGGGTTTCCAATGTATTTATCCATGCGTTTACAGACGGTAGAGATTGTGATCCTAAGAGTGGTTTGCATTTTATTCAAGAGTTAGAACAAGAATTGGCTAAAACAACTGGTAAAATTGCATCTGTCGTTGGTCGTTACTATGCGATGGACAGAGATAACCGTTGGGAACGCGTGAAAAAAGCATACGATTTACTTGTTTTAGGTAAAGGGACAGCCGTTGCATCAGCAGAAGAAGCAATCAAAAATTCATACGCAAACAATATAACTGACGAATTTATTGAACCAGCATATATCGCTGAAAATGGTCAACCGATAGCAACCATCAACGAAGGGGATGTTGTTATTTCATTCAATTTTAGAACAGATAGACCTCGTGAAATTGTCACTACATTGACTCAAAAAGATTTTCCAGAATTTGAAATGAAGAAATTAAACCTTCATTTATATACGATGACGAGTTACGATGCAACCTTTGAAAATGTTCGTGTCATTTATGAAAAAGACAATCTTGTAAATACCTTGGGTGAGGTACTTACTAAAGTAGATCGTAGTCAAGTACGTATTGCTGAAACAGAAAAATATCCACACGTAACTTTCTTTTTTAGTGGAGGACGCGAAGAAGTTTTTCCCAATGAAACACGTATATTGGTGAATTCTCCAAAAGTTGCTACCTACGATTTACAGCCTGAAATGAGTGCACCTGAAGTAAAGGATAAAATCATTGCAAGTATGCAAAGTGACAAGCCAAATTTCTTTTGTTTAAACTTTGCAAATCCAGACATGGTTGGTCATACTGGTGTTTATAGCGCGATTCAAAAAGCGGTTGAAACAGTAGATACTTGTTTAGGAGAAGTAATAGCGGCGGGTAAAGAATTAGGGTATGAATTTCTAGTTATCGCCGATCACGGAAACGCAGATTTTGCATTAAATGCCGATGGGACACCAAATACAGCGCACTCGTTAAATCCTGTTCCTGTTGTATTGGTTACCCAAGACGATGTAAAACTTGAAAATGGAATATTAGCAGACGTAGCACCAACGATTTTAGGTCGTTTAGGTATTGCTACACCGCTTGAAATGACAGGAAGAAACTTGGCTAAATGACTGATTGATTAATATTCAATTTAAAGACAAACACAATCATCATGTTATTACATTACAAAGAACTTGGCGAAGGTAAGCCACTCATCATATTACATGGTCTTTTTGGAACTTCAGATAATTGGCAAACTCATGCAAAAAAATTAAGTGAATACTACCGAGTAATCATAGTGGATCAACGAAATCACGGACATTCCCCTTGGTCGGAAGATTTTACCTACGAACACTTAGCCGACGATTTAGAGGAGCTTATTATCCATTTAGGCATCGATAAATTTACCTTAATTGGTCACTCCATGGGAGGGAAAACTGCCATGTATTATGCACAAAAATATCCAAGTCGTTTAGAAAAAATGGTAGTGGTAGATATAGGGATCAAAAAATACCCAATGCACCACAATGAAATTATCAAAGGGATAAAATCATTGGATTTGACTACTCTTACTTCTCGTTCAGAAGCTGAAAATGCGATGAAACCATTTGTGGATTCCTATGGCGTTCGACAATTTTTACTCAAAAATCTATACTGGATTGAAAAAGGAAAATTGGCTTGGAGAATGAATGTGGAGGTATTGGAACGCGAAATGGAAGAAATATTAGCTCCCATCCCTAACATCGAAGTCTGGACACCAACCTTATTTATCCGTGGTGCAATGTCTAATTATATTTTAGACGAAGATTGGGATGAAATCGAAGAAATATTCCCGGATGCAACCCTAGAAACGATTGAAAACGCTGGTCATTGGGTGCATTCTGAACAACCAGAAGAATTTATCGAAATGGTGTTGGGATTTGTGATACGATAAAAATCAATTCCCATACGTCATTAAATACGACTTCAAGAATTCATTAATCTCACCATCCATAATTGCTTCCACATTTCCGGATTCATAACCTGTACGAACATCTTTCACTAATTTGTACGGATGCATCACGTAGTTACGAATTTGAGATCCCCACTCAATTTTCTTTTTATTTGCCTCAATTTCATTGCGTTTTTCCATACGAGCACGTAATTCTAACTCATACAATTGAGAACGTAATAATTGCATCGCCTTCTCTTTATTCGCTAACTGAGAGCGCGACTCAGAGTTTTCAATGATTATTCCAGATGGTGCGTGACGTAAACGTACGGCCGTCTCTACTTTATTTACATTTTGTCCTCCAGCACCACTCGCACGCATAGTTTCAAAACTGATGTCTGCTGGATTAATATAGATTTCAATCGTATCATCTACTAATGGATAAACGTATACCGATGCAAAGGAAGTATGACGTTTAGCATTCGAGTCAAAAGGAGAAATACGTACCAAACGGTGAACGCCATTTTCGCCTTTCAAATAGCCAAAAGCAAAATCACCCTCAAATTCGATGGTCACCGTCTTGATTCCTGCAACATCTCCTTCTTGGTAATTCAATTCTTTTAATTTATACCCATTCTTTTGGCCCCACATCATGTACATACGCATCAACATAGAGGCCCAATCGCAACTCTCTGTTCCACCTGC
>CANGOF010000084.1 GCA_947455515.1 Flavobacteriia bacterium | reverse complement strand
TTGTAATGGGTTCGGAAGAGGATGGAGTAAGCAGCGATATTCTTAAAATGTGCGACATTAAAGCACGTATTCCTATGAAAGGTCAAATTGCATCTTTAAATGTTGGTGTTGCTACGGGCATGATTTTGTACGAACGATTGAGACAGGAATTGTATTAAAATTATTCTATAATTGTAATTTAAATCCTGTTAGTTATACTAATGGGATTTTTTTTTCAAATAAATTTAGGTGAAAGATTAAATCATCGTCAATAATAACGGTAATTCCCCCAAGTCTTTGATTTTATGTTGACCAGCAGATTTTCGGTGTTTTTCGTTTGGATCAAATAAAATGGCTTGCATTCCTACTTGAATCGCACCAAGAATATCTGTGGTATGGTCATCGCCAATCATCACACTTTCTTGAGGAGTCGCTTTCGCTTGAGATAATGCATAATGAAAGATGTCGCGATGAGGTTTTGTTTTACCAACCATTTCAGAACAAACAATCACATCAAAAAAATCGAATAACTTGGAAGCTTTCAATTTGATGAACTGCGCTTCTGCAAAACCATTCGTAATGATATGTAATTGATAACGTTTTTTGAGTTCGACCAATGTTTCATGCGTATTGGGAAATAAAATGGTTTCCTTAGGAGCTGTTGCTACATAGTCAATGTTTAGTTTGTCCGCAAAGCTTAAATCAAATACTTCAACTCGTTCTAAGGTTTTTTGAAAACGAACAATACGGAGTTCATCTTTGGAGATTTTACCTTTCCCATATTTCTTCCACAATTCATTATTGATGTTGTGATAGACTTTGTGAAAATGTAAAAAATGATCGAAATGTTGCGCTAAGTCGTTTTGTTCGTAAATTTTCTGTAAGGCATTTCGGGAATTTTGTTCGAAATCCCACAAGGTACGATCTAAATCAAAAAATATGTGTTTGAGAAATACCATCAGAAGAAAGATGCAATCGCGAATGCAATGCCTGTGGTTAACAGTCCATTACATACCATGCCCAACAAAATAAGTGGATAGGTAAATTTGTTTTTTCCAAAAAATTTAGCTGTAACAATCGTTCCGACAGGAACAGACATAAATAAGGGAGCAAAAAACGAAATCCCTACAATACCAAGTTTGCGTTTCATCTTAACTACGCCTTTATTCAGTGGAGTGAAGGTCTTTTTTTGTTTAATAGCAATACCTGTTTTCAAAGATTCATGATAAGCTGCGTGTTTTTTTTCTCGTGCTCTTCTCAATAAAAATTCTCCTAAAAAGTAGAAGATGGTTCCACTAAAAAACGCACCCGCTAAACAGGAAAAATAGGTTTCGAAAAATGTCAATCCTGCAGCTGGTCCACCAAAAGGAGTAAACAAAAATTTTACCGTTGAAAGTAAAAAGAAGGTGCTGTAGGTTGCGAAATTCATCAGTTAAATACTAACATTTAATTCCAAAAGCCAAATCTCCAGCATCGCCCATTCCCGGTACGATGTATGCCTGAGCAGTCAATTCTTGGTCAATCGCTCCAACAAAATAATGTGTGGATTCTGGTAATTGTGATTTTAAATGTTCTAAAGCTTCTGGAGAAGCAATCGCAGAAACGATAAATACTTTTCCTGGATTTCCTTGTTGTAATAATGTTTTGTAGACACTCGTCATGGAGCTTCCTGTTGCCAACATCGGATCAATAATAATCAATGTTTTTCCTTCAAACGTTGGTGCAGCGACATATTCCACGTGAATTTCAAATTCGTCTTTGTGAATGTGTTTGCGGTAAGCGGAAACAAACGCTGAATCTGCTTTGTCAAATACATTCAAGAATCCTTGATGCATTGGTAAACCTGCACGAAGTATGGTTGCTAAAATCGGTTGCTCAACCAATTGAAAAACATTCGCTTCTCCTAATGGAGTCGTTACAACTTCTGTTTTATAATCTAATTTTTTGGAAACTTCATACGCCAAAATTTCACCTAAACGCTCCAAATTTTTTCTGAAACGCATGGAATCTTTCTGAATCTGTACATCGCGTAATTCGGCTAATATAGGACCAACGATGGATTTGTTTTCGCTAAAATTGATAATCATAATTGTGCTTTTTGTAAAGGTAAAATAAAAATGAATACATTTTATTCATTCAACTTGATAATTCTAAAATCTACCAATCTTTTCTGTTAAATTTGTACTATGAGTAAGGAATCGAAAATGGATTTTAATGTATTTAAACGTTTGTTGAAGTTTGTAAAAAACTACAAACGTCTAATGATTTACTCGTTTATTTGTACCACAACCCTTTCGATATTAGGTCCTATGCGACCAAAATTAATAGGTGAGATGGTTGACAAATACATTATTTCTACCAAAAATTCGGAGGCCTTATTACATTGGTCCTTATTGATTTTGGCACTGTTGGTCTTGGAAGGGGTGTTCCAATTTTTCAATGCATTGGTAAGTAATTTGTTAGCGCAATCCATCATTCGTGATATCCGTCAAAAGTTATTTAAACACATGCTTTCATTTCGAATGAAGTATTTCGATCAAACACCTATTGGTTCGTTGGTCACGCGTTTAATTTCTGATATTGAGGCAATTGCGGAAGTTTTTTCTTCAGGTATGATTGAGATTGTAGGTGACTTATTGATGTTGTTTTTCGTTATTTTCATCATGTTTTTTAGTAATTGGCAATTGACTTTATTGACTTTAATTCCTATTCCACTCTTATTGATTGCTACCCGTATTTTTGCAAATGCGATGAAAAAATCCTTCCAACAAGAACGATTGCAAGTCACGCGTTTGAGTTCTTTTGTGCAAGAACACATTTCAGGGATGTCGATTGTGCAACTTTTCTCCAGAGAAAAGCAAGAAGAAAAATTATTTGACGAAATTAATCAAGACCATAAAAAAGCGCACGTAAATGCCGTATGGGCTTTCTCCATTTTCTTTCCTGTTGTTGAGATTTTGAGTTCCCTTTCCATCGCGTTTTTGTTGGTGTGGGGTGCGTTTCAATTCATGGGAACGATTCCGCCGAATCCAGAACAAATGTATGGGGAAATCATTTCCTTCACCTTGTGGGTAAACATGCTCTTTAGACCGATTCGTCAATTGGCAGATAAATTCAACATCTTACAACGTGGAATTGTGCGTGCAGAACGTGTCTTTGAAATTTTGGATTTGAACGAACATACCCAAAAAGACGGTACGATTACCCATTTGGATTTTCATCAAGACATACACTTCAATAATCTTCATTTTGCTTATAAAGGCGAAGATTGGGTATTGAAAAATATTAACCTAAGCATTGAAAAAGGAAAAACGGTCGCTTTTGTCGGTGCTACTGGTGCTGGTAAATCGACCATTGTGAACTTATTGGGGCGTTTTTACGAATACCAACAAGGTGATATTTTAATTGGAACTACGAATTTACAAGACATTCAATTGGATGTTCTCCGAAAAAACATTGCTATTGTACTTCAAGATGTATTTTTGTTTTCTGATTCGATTTATCACAACATTACCTTACGCGATCCTTCCATTAGCAGAGAACAAGTGATTGAAGCGGCAAAAGCAGTTGGGGCACATGATTTTATTGTGAAATTACCGAATGGATACGATTACCATGTGGGAGAACGAGGAGGCGTGTTGTCTGTGGGTCAACGTCAATTGCTTTCTTTCATTCGTGCCTATGTCTACAATCCTTCCATTTTGATATTAGACGAAGCAACATCCAGTGTGGACAACGAATCGGAAGAAATGATCCAACGAGCAACCGAAAAATTAACGGAAGGAAGAACGTCGATTGTCATAGCACACCGACTTTCAACCATCCAAAAAGCAGATAAGATTGTAGTAGTGGATAAGGGAGTATTGGTAGAACAAGGTTCCCATACGGAATTACTGAAAATCGATGGATTTTATAAAAAGTTGTATGAAATCCAATTTTTGAAACGAGAGAAATAAATGATTAACAAATATTGTGGCTTTTAGAAATTAGATTTTTCGAGGCAAATAAGAAATTAAACCCGCTCCCGATAGCAATCGGGATTACATTAGTAAATGAGGAGTTTAATTTTGAAGTTGAACGATGAAAAAGCAATTTATATAAGTCACTTCAAATAGAAAAAAATGATTATAGTAACAGGAGCAGCAGGTTTTATTGGTAGCTGTTTAGTAAGCAAACTAAACCAAGCAGGATTTAACAACGTAGTAGTTGTAGATGATTTCACGAAACACGAAAAAGACAAAAACTTAGAGGGTAAAATCTTCGAAGCAAAAGTGGAACGAGGAGTATTGGCAGATTGGTTAGCGACAAATCAACAACAAATCGACATCATTTTTCACATTGGTGCGCGTACTGACACTACGGAGTTTGATAGGTCTATTTTTGATGAGTTGAATGTTGAATACACACAAATGGTGTGGAATTTCTGTGCGGATCATTCGATCCCGTTGGTATATGCTAGTTCTGCAGCGACCTATGGGTTGGGTGAATTTGGTTATGAAGACAACCACGACGTAATCGCTAAATTAAAACCATTGAATCCGTATGGAGATTCTAAAAATGACTTTGACATTTGGGCATTGCAACAAGAAAAACAACCTCCATTTTGGGCAGGATTGAAATTTTTCAATGTCTATGGACCAAATGAATACCACAAAGGGAGAATGGCTTCGGTGATTTTCCATGCATTTAATCAAATTAAAGCAAATGGAGGCATGAAATTGTTCCGTTCGCACAATCCGAATTACACAGATGGCGGTCAATTACGTGATTTCGTCTATGTGAAAGACGTTGTGGAAGTATGTATGTATTTGATGAACGAACAACCAACTTCAGGTATTTACAATTTAGGTTCTGGAAAGGCACGTACCTTCTTGGATTTAGCTACAAATACCTTCCATGCATTGAAAGTTACACCAAACATTGATTTCATAGATACACCGATTGACATTCGTGATAAATACCAATATTTCACGGAAGCTAATATGAATAAAATGGTGAATTCTGGTTACAAAATTCCTTTTCACACCTTAGAAGAAGGGGTGAAGGATTATGTTGAAAATTACCTAATCGAGCAGAAATACTACTAAAATGCACCAATTTATTCGAAAACAATTTGTCAAAACTGATTTGCAAAAATGTTGGGATTTTTTCTCTTCTCCTGCAAATTTGAAACGTATTACTCCGTCTTACATGGGATTTGATGTGAAAACAGAAGTTCCTACACACATGTATGAAGGGTTAATCATCGCTTATACGGTAAAACCTTTATTAGGAATTCCGGTAGAGTGGGTGACTGAGATCACGCATGTGAAAGACAAATCGTTTTTCGTAGATGAACAACGCAAAGGTCCATATACCATGTGGCACCACGAACACCACTTTAAAGAAGTGGATGGTGGAGTCGAAATGACGGATATCGTTTCGTACATCATCCCAATGGGTGTAATTGGTAAAATGGTTCATCCCTTTTTAGTGAAACCGAAATTAGAGGAAATTTTCGCCTATCGATTCAAAATCGTAGATGAAGTTTTCGCGTAATAATCAGAAAATGAGTAAAACTGTCTATATCATCCGCAAAGAACACTTCAACGCCGCTCATAAATTGTGGCGTAATGACTGGTCTGACGAAAAAAATGAAGAAGTATTCGGGAAATGTGCGAATAAAAATTGGCATGGTCATAATTTCAACCTTTTTGTGACGGTGAAGGGTGTCCCAAATCCAGATACAGGGTTTGTGATCAACTTAAAAGACCTGAGTCGCATTATCAAAACAGAAGTGGTAGATGTTTTCGATCATAAAAATTTGAACCTGGATGTTGCCTGTATGAAAGATATTCTTGCTTCTACTGAAAATATGGTCATCCAAATCTGGGAAATCTTAGAAGAACCGATTCAACTTGCTGGCGGCGTCCTTGCAAAAATTCGATTGGAAGAAACAGAAAACAATTTCGTCGAATATTTCGGAGGAAATGAACCTTATTAATTATTTTTAGTCCTTTATTATTTAGAATTAATCTAAGTTAACTTTTAGCAAAATGGAAAAATATTACAAACAAGAAATAACAGACAAAATTTCAACAGCTTACACTGAAATCTTGTCAGATTTAGGGGAGAATCCACAACGTGAAGGACTATTAAAAACTCCAGAGCGTGTTGCAAAGGCTTTGCAGTATTTAACACATGGGTATGATATTAATCCTGCAGACATCTTGAAATCTGCTTTGTTTCATGAGGAATACTCTGAAATGGTATTGGTAAAAGACATTGAGGTTTATTCTATGTGTGAACACCACATGTTGCCATTTTTTGGAAAAGCACACGTGGCATACATTCCTAACGGCACGATTGTTGGATTAAGCAAAATACCGCGTGTGGTAGATGCTTTTGCACGAAGATTACAGGTTCAAGAACGCTTAACGATTGAAATTCGTGATTGTATTCAAGAAACATTGAAACCAAAAGGCGTTGCTGTCGTAATAGAATGTTGTCATATGTGTATGCAAATGCGTGGCGTACAAAAACAAAATTCGGTAACGACTTCAAGTGCTTTTACAGGTTTGTTTTTACAAAACGATGCTACACGTAAGGAATTTATTAGCTTGGTGCAAGCCAAATTACATTAATTAAAAACGTTAAACTATGTTTGAGAATTTATTAAATCGTCAAGAGTACGATGCAAATGCGAAGACAATGTCTTCTGAATTTTTTAGAAATGTGTACACCTATATGTTTGTCGCATTAGCAATTTCTGGTGGTGTAGCATATATGGCTGGCACACCTGAGTTTTTTCAAGAATATTTTGTAACTTCTACAGGATTATCTCCTTTGTTTTATGTAATAGTTTTTGCTCCACTTGGTGTGGCGATTTTAATTCAAAGAGCATATAATTCATTAGGAATTGGTGTACTTTACATTTTGTATGCAATTTATTCGATTTTAATCGGTTTGTGTTTAAGTACAATATTTTTAGTTTATGATTTAGGTACAATTTCATCTACTTTTTTCATTACTGCAGGGGCATTTGCAGCTATGGCAATTTTAGGGTACACAACTAAAGTTGATTTGTCAAAAATGGGAAGTATTTTATATATGGCGTTCATTGGTATTTTAATTGCAAGCGTTGTTAATTTTTTCATGAATAATAGCATGTTAGATTTTATTATATCTGTAATTGGAGTATTTGTATTTACAGGATTAACAGCTTATGAAATGCAAAACCTAAAATACATTAGTAATGATGAAACTTTACAAGGTGTTCAAAGAAGTAAATTGGAATTAATTGGTGGATTGAAATTATACATTCTATTTGTAAACTTGTTTGTTTCTCTACTTCGATTAGTTGGGGGTAGAAGAGATTAATTGAGTTAAATAGTTAGAGTTAAAAAAAAAGTCCTGGTAGAGTTTTCTACCAAGACTTTTTTATTCAATAGGTTTTTTTGATCAATCTAATATCTCCAATTTTGCAAATTTCAATAATAAGGTTTTACTTCCTTCTTGCGGAAAAAAGATAACAGCTTTTTTTTCTGACCCAGCTCCTTCTAAACGAATGACTTTTCCTTTTCCAAATTTTTCATGCAAAACGTTGTAACCAACTTTTAAGGAAGTTTCTAATTCGCCTCCACTTTTACTTGGACGTGATGTTACATCTGATAACGAACGTAAACTTCGTGTTGGTTCAGGCATTCTATTTAATCCATGAGATATTGTTCTTTCAGAAATTCCAGAATTTGAATTTAACGAACGACCACCTGTTCTGTTTTGGTAGGGATTTTCGTACTGTATATATTCTTTATTAATTTCAGATATAAAACGACTTGGTTCACTTGTAGTTAATGATCCAAACACAAATCGGGATGCTGCATGAGAAATGGTACAAGTTTTCTCTGCACGTGTTACCGCAACATAAAACAAACGTCTTTCTTCTTCTAATTCACTTCGGGTGTTTAGTGCCATTTGTGATGGAAATAAATTTTCTTCCAATCCTACTAAATAGACATGCGGAAATTCTAATCCTTTACTAGAGTGGATGGTCATCATCGTAATGTGATTTTTCTCTTCGTCTTTGTCATTATCTGCATCTGTAAGAAGAGCAACGTCGATCATGAATTCGGAAAGTGTATTATTTTCGTCGTCTGATTTACTGTTTGTAAACGCTTTGATACCATTTAATAACTCCTCAATATTCTGATATCTCTCTACTTCTTCAGGTCCTTTATCTTTTTCTGAATGTAGGTCTTTGAGAATTCCAGAAGATTTGGCAATTTCATACGATAAATCATATGCTTTCATTTTGTCAATTTGAACATGAAAACTTTCAATCATCGTTGCGAACTCAGTCAACTTTGCTTTTGTTGACGCATTCAGACTTACTGGATAGCGATTAAAGTCATTCACTATATCCCAAATACTAGCTTGGTAAGTGTTGGATGCAATTATTAGGTTTTCTATAGAAGTTTTACCAATTCCTCTTTTAGGATAATTAATAACACGTTTAAATGCTTCTTCATCGCGAGGATTTGCAGTTAATCTAAAATAAGCTAACAAGTCTTTTATTTCCTTACGTTGATAAAACGATAATCCACCATATATTTTATAGGGTAAATTTAATTTACGTAATGCTTCTTCGAAAGCACGGGATTGTCTGTTGGTACGATATAAAATTGCAAAGTCTTTAAAGGTTAATCCTTCCGCTTGTTTTAAGTCGTATATTTTATTTGCGATAACTTTTCCCTCTTCGTTATCTGTTAATGTTTTGATGATTGTAATTGGTTTACCATCATCATTTGCTGTCCATACATTCTTTTGTATCTGATCTTTGTTTTTTGAAATGACACTATTTGCAGCTTCGACAATCGATTTGGTACTACGATAGTTTTGTTCCAATTTGAAAACGTTAAAATCTGGATAATCGTTTTTGAAATTTAATATGTTTTGAATATTTGCTCCACGGAAGGAATAAATACTTTGCGCATCATCACCTACCACACATATGTTTTCATAAACTGCAGCTAATTTCTTAACAATTAAATATTGAGCGTAATTTGTATCCTGGTACTCGTCAACTAATACGTATTTAAATTTGTGTTGGTAATATTGAAGAACATCAGGGAAATCACGTAATAGTACGTTAGTTTGGTATAATAAATCATCAAAGTCCATTGCACCAGCTTTAAAACAACGATTTGCATAAGTCAAATAGATACGACTAATTTCAGGTCTACGACTCATTTTATCTTCCTCCATTATTTCCTTATTCTGTGCATAAGCTTCAGGAGAGATGAGGTTGTTTTTTGCTGCGGAAATTCGTCCTAAAACCATGCTAGGTTTGTAGGTTTTGTCATCTAAATTTAATTCTTTGATAATATCTTTTAATAAGCTTTTGGAATCGGAAGTGTCATAAATAGTAAAGTTTTGTGGATATCCTAATCTGTCACTATTAAAACGCAATATTCTAGAAAAAACAGAGTGAAAAGTACCCATAGTAATATTTCTAGCTTCTCCACCTCCAACGATAGAGTTGATACGCTCCGTCATTTCTTTTGCTGCTTTATTAGTAAAAGTTAAAGCAAGAATATTGAATGGGTCTATGCCTTGTTTTATCATGTGTGCAATACGATAAGTCAGAACTCTTGTCTTTCCTGATCCAGCTCCTGCAATTACCATGATTGGTCCATCGATTTGTTCTACAGCTTCTCGCTGACTACCATTTAATCCGTCTAAGTATTCCATATAAACAAAGATACATCACCAAGATGTAATTTTCAATGATATAATTTGAAACGTGAATTAATAAATGCTTTTGAAGAAAGTAAAAACAGTTCAATAATTGTTAATAACTCACTTTTATTCAAGAAAGTCAAACCCTCCATTGTTTATAACCTTTCATAAAGTGAATAAAATGTTTATTTCAACACTCAGATGTGAAAAAACTTCATAAAATCAAGTATTTACTTGTATTGTAAAGTTTATTTCCTATCTTTGTCCTCCCAAAAGTATGTTTGGGCTGTTTATTTATTAATAAAAGTTAGAGTTTAAAGTATGCCAACTATTCAACAATTAGTTCGCAAAGGACGAACGGCAAACGTTAAGAAAAGCAAATCAGCTGCTCTTGATTCTTGCCCGCAACGCAAAGGAGTATGTGTAAGGGTTTACACCACTACGCCTAAAAAGCCGAACTCAGCTATGAGAAAAGTAGCGAGGGTACGTCTCACTAATGGTAAGGAAGTAAATGCTTACATCGGTGGTGAAGGACACAATTTACAAGAGCACTCTTTGGTGCTTGTACGTGGAGGAAGGGTAAAAGACCTTCCAGGGGTAAGATACCACATCGTACGAGGAGCTGAAGATACTGCTGGTGTAGAAGGTAGAACACAACGTCGATCTAAGTATGGTACTAAGAGACCAAAAGTGAAAAAATAATTTAAAGCTTTCAAGAAATGAGAAGAAGAAAAGCCAAAAAAATCCCGATTCTCCCGGATCCAAAATTTAACGAAATTATCGTAACGAAATTCGTTAACAATTTGATGTATGACGGGAAAAAAACTCTAGCTTTCAAAATTTTCTATGACGCTATCGAATTGGTAGACGCTAAAATAGAAGATCAAAGCGGATTAGACGTTTGGAAAAAAGCATTGGAAAATGTTACTCCTAGCGTAGAAGTAAGAAGTCGCCGAGTAGGTGGAGCAACGTTCCAAATTCCTACTCCGGTTCGTGAAGAAAGAAAACAATCATTAGCTATGAAATGGTTAATTGGTTATTCACGTAAACGTAATGAAAAATCTATGGCTGGGAAACTAGCTTCTGAAATCATCGCTGCTTCAAAAGAAGAAGGTGCTGCATTCAAGAAAAAAGCAGATACATTACGTATGGCTGAAGCAAATAAAGCATTCTCACACTTTAGATTCTAATAATCATGGCTAGAGATTTAAAATTTACAAGAAACATTGGTATTGCAGCGCACATTGATGCTGGTAAAACTACAACTACTGAGCGTATCCTTTATTATGGTGGTGTAAACCACAAAATTGGGGAAGTACACGATGGTGGTGCTACAATGGACTGGATGGAGCAAGAGCAAGAAAGAGGTATTACAATTACTTCTGCTGCTACTACTTTAAAATGGCAATACCGTAATCAGGAATATCACATGAATATCATTGATACTCCTGGACACGTTGACTTTACAGTAGAGGTTAACCGTTCATTACGTGTATTGGATGGTTTAGTTTTCTTATTTTCTGCTGTTGATGGTGTTGAGCCTCAATCAGAAACTAACTGGAGACTTGCTAATAACTATAATGTTCCTCGTATTGGTTTTGTTAACAAAATGGACCGTTCAGGTGCAGATTTCTTAAACGTGTGTAAACAAGTAAAAGAAATGCTTGGAAGTCATGCTTTACCACTTCAATTAAACATTGGTGCGGAAGACGATTTTCAAGGAGTTGTTGACTTAATTAACTTCAGAGGTGTAGTTTGGAATGAGCACGATATGGGTATGACTTTCAAAGAAATTGAAATTCCTGCTGATATTATTGATGAAGCTCGTCAATTACGTGAAGAATTATTAGAAGCAGTTGCTGAATTTGATGATCAATTAATGGAGAAATATTTTGTTGATCCAGAATCATTGACTGAAAGAGAAATTTTAGATGCGTTAAGAGCTGCAACTATCGCTGGTAAAGTTGTACCAATGATGTGTGGGTCTGCATTTAAAAATAAAGGTGTTCAAGCTATGTTAGACATGGTGATGGAAATTTTACCATCTCCAATGGATGTGGAAGGTATCGTAGGTACTGATCCAAAAACTGGTGAAGAAACTTCTCGTCAACCTTCTTACAACGAACCATTTGCTGCATTAGCATTTAAAATTGCAACGGATCCTTTCGTAGGTCGTTTATGTTTTATTCGTGCATATTCTGGTAACTTACAAGCAGGTTCTTATGTGTATAACACAAGATCTGAAAATAAAGAACGTATTTCTCGTATCTTCCAAATGCATGCTAACAAACAAAATCAAATTGATGAGTTAGGAGCAGGTGATATTGGAGCGGTTGTAGGTTTTAAAGATATTCGTACTGGAGATACTTTGTGTGATGAAAAACACCAAATCATTCTTGAGTCTATGAATTTCCCTGAGCCTGTAATCGGTTTAGCGATTGAACCTAAAACGCAAGCAGATACAGATAGACTTTCTATTGGTTTAAATAAACTTTCTGAAGAAGATCCAACTTTCCGTGTAAATACAGACGAAGAGACTGGTCAAACTATCATCAGCGGTATGGGTGAGCTTCACTTAGAAATCATCGTTGACCGTTTGAAAAGAGAGTTTAAAGTAGAAGTAAATCAAGGTGCACCTCAGGTTTCTTACCGTGAAGCAATTACTGCTGAAGTTGAGCACAGAGAACAATACAAAAAACAATCTGGTGGTCGTGGTAAATTCGCGGACATCTTGGTTAAAATTTCTCCTCAAGAAAATCAAGAAAAAACAGGGTTAGAGTTTATCAACTCTATCAAAGGTGGTAACATTCCTCGTGAATTTATTCCTTCTGTTGAAAAAGGTTTCAAAGAGTCTATGAAAAATGGTGTATTGGCTGGATACCTAGTTGATTCTATGAAAGTAGAATTAATTGATGGTTCTTACCATAATGTCGATTCAGATTCTTTATCTTTTGAAATTTGTGCTAAAATGGCATACCGTGAAGCTTTGAAAAAATGTAAGCCTATCTTATTAGAGCCTATCATGAAATTAGAAGTGGTTACTCCTGAAGAGAACATGGGTGATGTTGTAGGTGATTTAAATCGTCGTCGTGGAATGATGAAAGGTATGGATGATAGAGCTGGTGCAAAAGTGGTTAAAGCGGATGTTCCTTTATCTGAAATGTTTGGATACGTAACACAACTTCGTACAATCACTTCTGGTCGTGCTACTTCAAGTATGGAGTTCTCTCATTACTCTGAAGCACCACGTAACGTTGCTGATGATGTAATCGCAAAAATTAACGGTAAAGTAAACGCTTAATAAGTTTAACAGATGAGTCAAAAAATAAGAATTAAATTAAAGTCGTACGATCACAATTTAGTTGATAAATCAGCTGAAAAAATTGTTAAGACGGTGAAAGCTACAGGTGCTATTGTTAGTGGACCAATTCCATTACCAACACACAAAAGAATTTATACTGTATTAAAATCTCCACACGTAAATAAGAAAGCTCGTGAGCAATTCGAGTTATGTTCTTACAAACGTTTGTTAGATATCTACAGTTCTTCTGCAAAAACTGTAGACGCATTAATGAGATTAGAACTTCCTAGTGGAGTTGACGTAGAAATTAAAGTTTAATTATAATAAAATAA
>CANGOF010000083.1 GCA_947455515.1 Flavobacteriia bacterium | reverse complement strand
TAATTTTTAAAAAACAAAAAATGAAAACAAAAAGACAAAAAAGAAGAATTGCAAAAAAAATCTTAATGAGCTTAAGTTTAGCTTTATTAGGTGGCGGTTTTGCTCAAGCTCAAAACGGGTTAGAGGGAATCGTTGTTGAAAAATATTATGTTGCAACACAAGCGGATGCAAATGCTTCTGTAGGTACTTTACCTGTAGGATCTGTAACCTACCGTGTATATGCAGACATGTTACCTGGATACAAATTCCAAGCATTATATGGTAACGTTGCTCACCCATTGAAGTTTTCTACCTCTACTTCCTTCTTTAACAATGAGGATCGTGGTGCTACAACAGCAAATGCTATCGCAAGTGCGCAATTAAAAAACAATACAGTTGCTCTTGACTCTTGGTTCTCTGTGGGTGCGTCTGCAACTGGACAATTTGGTGTATTGAAATCAGATGATAACGGTGCTGCCAACTTATTAACTTTGTCTTCTATCTTAAATAACACTGCTGCTGCAATGGGTATTGGATTGAAAACACAAGATGGTAACATGGCTGGTTCTCCAGAAGCGGTTACTTTCGTAGGTATCGACCCAACTGGTGGTTTATTTGATGCAACTTCTCAATCTGGAAACTCATTAATCGTTACGGATGGTGCTATCTCTGCATTGAACGGTGCTACTGGACCAACTGCTGCAAATAGAGTATTATTAGGACAGTTTACAACGGACGGTGTTTTCCGTTTTGAATTAAACATCCAAATTGGTACTCCAACTCCAGGGGTTTCTCAAAAATACGTAGCTTCTAACGCTGGTGCTGGTGAAACAGTTCTTGAGTCGTTAATCTTAGCTCCAAATACACCTCCAACGGTAAGTGTAACTTCTCCATCGAATGGTGCTGCAATCATCACTGGTACAGCTACAACTTTAACTGCTACTGCTGCTGACGTTGACGGTACTGTTTCTCAAGTTGAGTTCTTCGTGGATGGTGTTTCTGTTGGTGTAGATAATGCTTCTCCATTTACAGCTTCTTATACTGCTGTTGCTGGAAGTCACAACATTACTGCTGTTGCTACAGATAACAAAGGAGATAACACAACTTCTTCTACAGTTGCTATCACAGTTGCTAACAACCAAGCTCCTACAGCTACGGTTGCAGGATCTAACGGTATCGTTGGTGATGTAATTGCTTTAACTTCTACTGCTGGTGACGTTGACGGAACAGTTGCTCAAGTTGAGTTCTTCGTAGATAACGTTTCTGTAGGTGTGGATAATTCAGCTCCATATTCTGTAAACTGGACTTCTACTTTAGGTGTTCACGCGATCAAAGCGGTTGCTACAGATAACTTAGGATTGACTGGAACTTCTACTACTCCTAATATTACTATCGCAGCTAACAACCCTCCAACTGCTGCTATCGCTTCTACTTCTCCATCTGTTGCTGGTTCTTTAATAGCTCCAACAGTTGTGACAATTAATGCTACTGCTACAGATTCTGATGGTACAGTTACTGGTGTTGATTTCTTAATCAATGGTACTGTTGTTGGTTCAGATGCTACTGCTCCATATTCTTTCGATTGGACAAGTACTCCTGGAGATAAAATCTTAACTGTAAGAGCTACAGATAATAAAGGTGCTGTTACTACTTCAGCTGCACAAAACTTCACAATTGCTGATCCAAATGCATTGCCTTACGAAATCCGTACGGTAGATCAAAAATGTAACATCCCTACATTTAACATCGCTGTTGCTGCTGCTGCTACAAACACAGTAAACAACGTGATTGGTTATGATATGGTTGTTGCTTATGATAAAACTAAAGTTACTCCTTCTGGAACTGTAACTGTAAATAGCGACTTGATCAATCCAGCGTATGTTCAAACTTCTAACTCTATTGATGCAATCAATGGAACAATGAACATCTCTGTATACTTCAACGCAAATGCTCCTGCTAATGCTAAATTTGCTGGTATCGGTAAAATCGTTACTGTAGAATTTAACAAAACTGTAAACTTTGCATCTGTGGATACTGCTGCTATTTCTTCTTCTTTCTTACAAGAGTCTTACATTGGTGGTGTATCTACGAAAGCAGTTTCTGCTGGTAAAGCAATTACACACAAAGATTTCAGCTTCCCAATGGCATTAAGATTCTGGGGTGATAACTCTCGTATTCAATTTGATGCTTTACATCCAAATGATTACTTAGCTACTAAAGTTTATGGTGCTGATGTAAACACAGGAATAATCAATGGAAACAACATTGACGTAAAAGCGGATATCGCAGGTGACGTTGTTTACGACTTAAATAATGGTTTAGGGGTTCGTATCGTTAGAGATATCGCTAATACTTCTGACGTATTTGACGTAGTAAATGCTGGTGACGTTAACGTTATCAATTCTATCTTATTAAATGATGTGAATGTTACTCCAACTATCTACCAAATGATTGCTTCGGATGTTAACTTGGATGGTGTTATCTCTGCGGGTGATATCTCTCAAATCAGACAAAGAGGTGCATTGAGCATTGGTGAATTTAGACAAGCTTGGAACTATTCTAATGCTGGTGTATCTAACGGACAACCTTCTAAAGACTGGACATTCGTTGATTCATTAAGAATTAAAAATAATCCTGCTTACAAAATTTCTACTACATACCCTGCTAATGACTTAGCTGGTGGTTTCTCTAAATCAAGAGTTCCTGTAACTCCTTTCTTCTTACCTGCTACTGTTGCTGATTTTGCTAACTGTCCAGATATCAAAGCAGAAACTTACAAAGGAATCATGTTAGGTGATGTAGATGGTAGTTATGCTAACTTTACACACAATGGTTTAATCAAAAGTTTAGAAGGTAAAATCGTTTTTGACTTCGCTAACGTAACTGTAAACGGATCTACTATTGAAGTTCCAGTTTCTATCGAAGGTGAAAAAGCAGTGAAAGGTTTAGACTTCGCGATTAAATTCAACGAAGATGCATTAACGTTCAAAAATGTTGTTACGAAATCGAACGAAATCGAAAGCTTCAGTCACTTTAATACAAATGACAGAACGTTACGTTTTACTTCAAATGATTTCTCAAACTTTGACATGAATTCTAATGTTGTTTCTGTTCAATTTGATGCTGCTAAAGGTATGATCAACATGGACGATTTAACATCTGTGAAAGGTATGTTAGACGGTAAACAAGTACAAGTTGAATTAAGAGGTTTAGCTGCTGGTGTAGCTGCTCTTGATGCTGCTAATTCTGTATCGGTTTATCCTAACCCTGCTGCAGGTTCTTTAAACATTGTTTCTGGTGTTAATTCTAAAGTTATCATTACGGATCTTTCTGGTAAAGAAGTAATCTTCTCTGGTGACTTAACTGCAAACATGAAACAAACAATCAATGTTTCTGGTTTAGCAAACGGAATGTACTTAGTGAAAGTTTACAATGAAAACTTCAACAAAGTAGAAAGAGTTGCTATAAACAACTAAGAATAAAGTTTCTTCATAAAAAGGGTCGTGATCTGGTATCACGGCCTTTTTTTTTGCCTAATAATTAATAGTGTTAACAAAAGAAATACAAGCTATTAAACATATCATAACACTGGCTTTATTTTGTTTTAGTGTTGCCAAAGTACCTTTGTTTACAAACAAAAATCTGTTTTTTATATAATTTCTCTATGAAAAATTTACTTTGGATATTCCTTATTCTACTAAGCACTCAACTGAACGCGAAAGAAAATACGCATACCAATTACGCTGCCAATATGCTACCTCCTCCTCCTCCTCCAGATGTAGCTAACGATACACTTTTCTTCGATTTACAAAATGCGATTTACTCTTTCTCAAATGGTGTCACCTTTTTTGATATGCCAATTTATGTAAAATCAAAAGGTCCGGTAAGTTCATTTGATTTTAGATTAAAATTTGATCAAACAAAATTAACGTATGTAAGTACCACAAAAGTAGTAGCACAATTAGAACCATATACTTTTTTAAATCCTACCGATAAATTCTTAAGAAACAATACTTCTGGTCCTTATGTGTCGTACGTTGTCCCAAACAACACGGCGCTTGTGTATGTGAGATTTCAAATAAATGTTCCTTGTACTCAAGTTTCCGCGAATGATTTTTTCTCTATTACAACACTATTAGTTGGATATCCTTGTAAAAACAAAGTAACTCCTGTAACACCAATAACTGCAAATTCAAAATTAACTTCTAGCTTACTTTGTTCCGGAACTCCAATCGTATTTAATGGACCAAGTAATGCATCTGGTATACCAATTTCAACCTATAAATGGGATCTTGGAAACGGATCTACATCAACACAACAAAATGTAAGCTCAACCTTTACAGACCCAGGTAATTTCACTGCTAAATTAGTAGTGAAAACTGCGGAAGGATGTATGGATTCTGTCCAACAAAACTTTACAATCAATCAATCCCCTACCGCAAATTTTACTGCGGAATTCTTCCCTTTGAAAGATTCAATGCAATTTACGAACCTCTCTGTAAATACCGGTAATTCACCAACCTATGAATGGAATTTTGGTGATCAAAAAACAAGTGCTTTAATAAACCCTTTACATCATTATAATGCAGGTGGTATCTATGGGGTAATTTTAAAAGTTAGAACTGCCGAAGGCTGTACAAATACCTATACTAATTCTGTTGAACTATCAAAACCAACAGCAAATTTTATGACTCCAACAAATGCCTGCCTTGGTACTTCTTTAAACTTTATTAATACTTCGGTTTTTACTTCCGGAACAATCACAAATTGGCAATGGAATTTTGGCGATTCTACCATTGCAACTATAGAAAATCCTTCACATAGTTACACAAAACCTGGAACGTATCAAGTATCACTTACGGTTACTAGTAATCAAGGCTCAAAAGGGAATGTAACTAAAACGATTATTATAAACAACAAACCAGTAATCGACTTTATATCTAACTCTATTAGCGGTTGTTCTCCTTTCCCTGTAAGTTTTAGTGATCAGTCAATTACAGATGATGGATCTGAATATTTATGGGATTTTGGTGATTTTAAACTTTCTACGGAAAAAGATCCTACCCACACTTTTATTGCAAACCGATCATTTACCATCAAAGAAATTGTTACCACGAAAGGAGGATGTAAAGATTCACTTAGTAAAACTTCTTACATTACGGTACTCAACGTACCAGTAACCGATTTTTCTAATTCGACAGCTTGTTCCAATGCGATTATAAATTTTGCTGATAAATCAACGGTTCTTGCTTCTAAAATAACCTCCTGGTTTTGGGATTTCGGCGATGGATCAACTTCAAACTTGCAAAACCCAACCCACGTATATACAAAAACTGGTAATTACAAACTTACCTTAACTTCTACATCTAGTATTGGATGTTCTAATACATTAAATAAAGACCTAACTATTAATGCGAAACCAATCGTACAATTCAATGCGCAAAACACTTCTGGTTGTTTGCCATTAGCTCCAAAATTCAATGATTTTTCAACAACTGTAGAAGGTTCTACTTATCAATGGATATTTGGTGATAGTACTACCTCTAATGATAAGGTTCCCAATCATACTTATCTAAAAGATGGTCTGTTTTCCGTAAAAGAAATTATCACTGCACCAGGTGGATGTAAAGATTCTTTGGTAATCCCAGGATATATCTACGCACTTAGTGCTGTGACACCAAAATTTGTTGTCAAAAATTTCTGTGCGAATCGTATAACTGAATTTATTGATAGCTCAAAAGTTAGCACTGGGACTATTAAAAATTGGACATGGAATATCAATAATGATGTAATTCAATCGCAAAACAAATCCTATGTATTCACAAAATCAGGAAAGTACAAAATTAAATTAACGGTTTCTTCCGACCAAAACTGTGAAAATTCTATCGAAAAAGAAATTGAAATTGAAGATATACCTGTAGTGAATTTCCTTACCGACAAAGTAGAAGGTTGTTTTCCGGAAGTAGTAAATTTCACCAATAATTCAACTTCACCTGCTAATACAAAATACAAATGGGATTTTGGAGATGGTTCAAAAGATGCAACTATCAGTCCATTTCATAAGTATCTTTCCATGGATACGTTCAGTGTAAAACTATATGCTACTTCCCCACTTGGTTGCAAAGACAGTTTAATCAAATCAAAATTAATTACAATTTACCCTGTTCCAACTGCAAAATTTGCAATCAAAACTACTACTGCTCTTATACCAAACTCAAAAATAGTATTTGAAAATCTTTCAAGTTATGGAACACAATTTTTATGGGAATTCGGAGATAATACGAGTACTTCTCTGGTTACACCGCAACATTCTTATATCAATGAAAAAGATGAAAAATACCAAATCTGTTTAACTGCATATTCTTCTCCATCTTGTTTTACGAAAATATGCGATTCGATTCATATAAATTATTCTACAACCTTAGCTGTACCTTCTGCTTTCTCTCCAAATGGAGATGAAAAAAACGATGTATTTAAAGTCTTAGGAGGACCTTGTACAAAATTAGATCTAAAAATATTTAATGAATGGGGAAATGAAGTTTTCTCAAGTCAAACTCAAAATGAGGGCTGGGACGGAAATTATAATGGGGTTGCTCAACCTGTAGGGACCTATACGTATTCATTTGTAGCAACAACTGTAGATGGAAAAGAAATCACAAAAAATGGAATCATTAATCTTACACGATAATATACATTAAAATGAAACAATTATTTTCTCTATTATTCATCTTTGTTAGCGTTGCCGTTTTTGCCCAAGATGCAAGATATTATCAATACGATTTAAATACTTTATACTTAAATCCTGCATTAACAGGTGAACGTATTTATGAATTTAAAGGAGTTCAATTGAATACAAATAATGGCTTACACTCAACTAATGCATCTCGTAGTAGTGGAACAATGGTTTCCTCTATAGGTGTAGATATGCCATTGACAAATCGAGTTGCAATAGGACAATTTCTTGGAAATAACCGTAGCGAAAGCGGATCATTTAACACTTTTAATTTCTTGGTATCCGGAGCATATAAGCTTATTAATCCGGCAAACAACAATGATAACACTTGCTTATCTATTGGTTTGCAATTTGGAGTCCTAAATACAAGTATGAATACACAAAACTTCACCTATGCTTCACAGTACTCTCCAAATTCAACCACAGGATTTGACAATTCATTTGCATCAGGAGAATCTTTTACAAAACAAAGCTACTATACATTAGATAATAACATTGGTATCTACTATCGTTCCTATTTTAATGAAAAAAAATGGATGCTTGCAACTGGTTTATCTTTTTATCATTTAGGTGCAAAAAACAATAACAATACGCTTGAAAACGGTGCTGCTCTTCGTTCAAATTTCCATATAAATCTAATTTACCATGCAGGAAAATTAATTACGTTGACTCCAAAATTCTTATACATGAATCAAAATAATGTGAATGAATACAATGCAGGTTTACTCATAAACTTTAAAGTAAATAAACATGCCGAACCAATTATTGGTGTAAACTGGATCTTACAAAAAGCATTAGTAGCGCAACTTGGTTTAAAATTCAATGAAAATAATATTTTTCGCGTAAGCTATTCTTCTGCTATCGGTAGTTTCGTTTCTTCAGGCAGTCGTGGTATGGAATTCTCTTACATTCATATTTCAAACCGTAAACTTCAACAAATTAAGAAAAAAGAGGAAATCAAAGAAGAAAAACACAATGAGCAAATTCCACAAATTGAAACGAATGATCCAGAAGATATCTATTACCTTATGAAACTGAAAAACATTCTAAATAGATTGACAATGTTAGCTTCCTTAGATAACATTTCTCCTACAGATGTTCAAAAAGAATTAGATAAAGTGAGAGATGAATTGAAAGAATTATCCCATGTTCATATTAGCCTTGAAATGACTCCAATTGTAGATGTATACATTCAACAAATTGAAGCAAAATTGAAAATTGTTCAACAAAAACTTCAAAAATAACAATCATATAAACTATGAAAAAAACAATGATTTTCGCTTCATTTATGATTGCAAATAGCCTCTTTGGACAAGAAGATACTACAAGGGTAAAACATACCGTTAAAATTTCTAAACTATTAGACAAAGTTCAAGTTATTTCTACTGAACATATTGACAACAAGGAACAGGTAATCAATAAAAGTAAAATTGATGGTTTGATGTTTAAAATTGATGAAATTAAAACGGAACAACCAGTAACTATTTCTTCAAAAAAACAAGATTCTTTGCTCGCAGTGATAAGTTCGCTCCAAAAAAGTAATTTCGAAAAAGACTCATTAATTCAAGCATTAAAAATACAACTTACCAAACCATCCCAACAAGCAAATACAAATTCAAATAAAGCAGTTAGCACTAAAACGTCACATGTAATTGTTCTTGGTGCATTTTTGGTAAAAGCAAATGCGGAAAAACAAGCAAAAAAAATAAATCAATTGGGTGTGGAAATTGTTTCTATTCCAAACGGAAAACTTTACTATGTTGTATACAAACTAAAATCAAACGAAAAAATAACTCCTACCCTTTTCAAATTCAGAAAACAAATCGAACCAAATGCCTGGATAATCTCTTTTTAAAATATTTCCTACTCCTAAAAATATTTCCTCCTCCGTACAGACGCACTATAGTGCGTCTCCAAAATGCATAACATCTCCCCCCTATATATCCTCAATATTAATTTTCTATAATCTCATGTTATCAAATGATTTACCCCTATTTTTTCTCTTCAATCTTTCATAGCTTTGATAGAAATCATAATAGAAAATTATGTCAACTAGTAAAGCAAAAAACACTTCTTTCCACACGGAATTAACAAACGAACTACAATCGTTTTTAAAAATTCAAAAAAACAAATATCCTGAAAATGAAATCCTGAAAATCGACCTTCATTGCCACGATTATAACAGCGATGTTCCTGACGAATTAATAGGAAGAATTCTCAACGTACCTGAAACTTGGTTACCAACGGAAAGATTAATCAAACGATTGGAGAAAAACAAGGTCAATGCAATAACGATTACGAACCACAATAATGCGCGTTCCTGCTTCGAACAAATTGAACTTGGAAATGATGTCCTTGTGGGAGCAGAGTTTAGCTGTACTGTTCCTGACTTTAATATTGGAATTCATGTATTAACTTATGGGTTTTCGAAAGAACAAGAGGATATATTAAACAAATTGAGAAGAAATGTCTATCAATTTCTTCAATATACACACGCAAATAATTTACCAACAATCTGGGCACATCCTCTTTATCACTACAATGTACTGAAAACGCCTTCTTTTGATTTCCTAAGTAAAATGGTATTACTTTTCGAACGTTTTGAGGTGTTAAATGGACAACGAGATACGTGGCAGAATATTCTAGTTAAAACCTGGCTCGAAAACCTGACTCCAGAACAAATAGATAAAGATGCGGAACGTTTCAACATTGATATCAGTCTGTATTGTAAAGATCGTTACAAAAAATCTTATTCAGGAGGATCAGATAGTCACATGGGTATATTCTCTGGGCAAACAGGAACCTATCTTCACATACCAAATTTAAAAGAACGATTAAAATCGGAATCTACCTCATCGTTAGCGTTAGAAGCAATTAGAAACGGTGCAATGGCGCCTTTTGGAACACACCAAAATTCAGAAAAACTTACGGTCGCTTTCTTAGATTATTTCTGTCAAATCGCCATGTACATGGAAGATCCAGGGCTAGTGAGAATCATGCTGCACAAAGGGTCGTTCAATGAAAAAATGTTGGCGCTTTTCGTGACAAATGCATTCGCTGAACTTCGTCGCCATAAAGTGACGATGAAGTTTATAGAACTGTTTCATAACTGCTTCATTGGTAAAGTTCCTTCTAAAAGAAAACGACTTTTACTTCCTAAAATTTACAAACCTGTATTCGATGCTGCTGTACAAATTGCAAAGGCTAATGACTTAGAAGGGGAAGAAATGAACGCTCAAATCACCGAAGGCGTGAACACGATTAGTAACGAATTAAGTAAGGTCTTGTTCTCAAGGGTAACTGAAAAAGTAAACAAACTCATTCAAGATGGCTCACTAGAAAAAATCAATATCACCGACATCATCGAAAAACTAGAAATTCCAAGTGAAATAAGATTACTTACCAAATCCAAAAGCAAAAAAGCAAAACTATTTGGTAAAAAAATGGTCAATCCTGATATCTCAAACTTTTTAGATGGATTACCTTTCCCTCTTTTGGCTTCTTCGCTCATTCAAGGAGCATTATTCACAAGCTCAAAAGTGATGTACTCTAACAGACCTCTTTTAGATGTGTTCTCGGAGAAAATTAATGCGTTTCCACACCCTAAACGTATGTTATGGTTGACGGATACCTTTGAAGATAAAAATGGGGTTTCTTCTGTGCTACAAGAAATGCATAAGGAAGTAAAACGCCTTAATCTACCTATCGATTTCTTGGTGTGTAGTAGTACGTTAAAATCAGATGATCATTTAATTGTTGTAAAACCATTGGCAGAATTTACACTTCCTTTCTACCAACAACAACCTATTCGAATTCCTAATCTAAACGAAATTCATCATCTTTTCTTGGATAACGAATACGACAGAATCATGTGTTCAACAGAAGGTATCATGGGAGCTGTATCGCTTTATTTGAAAAACGCATATTCGGTTCCTGCTAGTTTCTATGTACACACAGATTGGCTATTATTTGCAAGAAAAGTTTTAGGTGTAGATGGACACAACCTAAACCGCGTAAGAAGAATGTTACGTGCATTCTATGCTGGTTTCGATGAATTGTATGTACTAAATTCGGATCATCAAAAATGGATGTCTGGGAAAGACATGGATTTCCCTCTTGAAAAAATCAAACGTACAGCACATTGGTGTAACGATTCATTCTACCCAAGAAAAAGTACAAAGAAAAAATTATTCGGATGTAAAGAATCTGAGAAAGTCATCCTTTTTACGGGTCGCTTAAGTCACGAAAAAGGAGTGCTTGACATCGTTTCTATTTTTCCGGAAATCGAAAAAGAAATTCCAAATGTAAAACTCGTTTTTGCTGGAACAGGACCTGCGGAAGAAGAATTGAAAAAACAACTTCCAAATGCAATTTTCTTAGGCTGGATTGATGCAAATAAATTACCTGAAATCTATTCCTCTGCTGATTTATTAATTCTACCTTCAAAATTTGACACCTTCAGCTGCGTAGTTCTAGAAGCACTTAGTTGTGGCCTACCTGTTGTTGCATACAATGCAAAAGGTCCTAAAGACATTATCAAAGAAAACTGCGGTTATCTAGCTGCTGGAAAATCCGATATGATTAAAAATTGCATACACTTCTTCCATAATGAAACTTTACAGACAGAAATGAAAGAAAATGCAATCCTTCGAGCGAAAGACTTTAATAAAGGAATTATTTTAAAAGAATTATTGGAAAACACAGGATTATAAACATTCCGTACAGACGCACTACATGTGCGTCTCCCTTCAAGAAAATTAAAAAAATCTTTAATCTTTCTTAAAAAAAAATGGGTGTTTAGAAATCTCTAAACACCCATTTTATATTTTTACAAATCTATTTCCCCTCGTACAGACGCACTAAATGTGCGTCTCTCCTAAGCCACAGTCATCTGCGCTACCTTCGACTTAGAAAATTGCTCTTTCGCATACTCTAATGTAATCTTAAACTCTCCTAATTTCTCTGAAGGAATTTCATACATAGCATCCGTTAAAATCGCTTCACAAATCGACCGTAATCCTCGTGCTCCTAATTTGAATTCAATCGCCTTATCAACAATAAAATCCAAAGCTGCTGCATCAAATGAAAGCTTCGTACCATCGATTTCAAACAAACGTAAATATTGTTTTACCAACGCGTTTTTTGGTTCTGTCAAAATACGTTTTAAACTCTTAGCGTCCAATGGCTCTAAATACGTTAAAGATGGAAAACGTCCTATTAACTCTGGAATCAATCCAAATGTTTTTATATCCGTTGGATTAATGTATTTCAAGAAGTTATCTCCATCTATTCTTACTGTTTCATTCGATGTAAAACCAATCGTCTGACGATTAATTCTTCTAGAAATAATTTTCTCAATTCCATCAAATGCTCCTCCGCAAATAAATAAAATGTTCTTTGTCTCTACTTGAATCATTTTTTGTTCCGGATGTTTCCTTCCTCCTTGTGGTGGAACATTCACAACCGTTCCTTCTAATAATTTCAGTAGTCCTTGTTGAACACCCTCTCCAGAAACATCACGGGTAATCGATGGATTATCGCTCTTACGTGCAATTTTATCTATCTCATCGATAAATACAATTCCTCGTTGTGCTGCGTCTACATCAAAATCAGCTGCTTGCAACAAACGTGACAAGATACTTTCTACATCTTCACCCACATAACCTGCCTCAGTCAAGACCGTTGCATCAGCAATACAAAAAGGGACATTCAACATCTTCGCAATGGTTTTCGCTAACAATGTTTTTCCTGTACCTGTTCGACCTACCAAAATGACATTCGATTTCTCAATCTCTACCTCATCCTTAGTAACCTTTTGATTCAAACGCTTGTAATGATTGTAAACCGATACCGATAATACTTTTTTAGCATCCTCTTGACCTATCACATACTCATCCAATTTCGCTTTAATCTCTTTCGGTTTCAAGACATTTAATGGTTCGTGAGGCTTTGCAACAGCTTTGTTGCCAGCTCCCATTTCCTCCTGTACAATCGTATAACCTTGGGTAATACAACTCTCACAGATATGTCCAGAAACACCCGCTATCAACATCCCTACTTGCGCTCTCGGACGACCACAAAATGAACAATTTGTTTCTTTTTTTGCCATATATATTGGAACAAAAAGAGATACTAAATTTTGTATCTCTCAATTATTAATTAGGTTGATATAAAATTAGTAATAACGAGGCGTTCAATGATGAAAAAAGCGGTCCCGATAGTTATCGGGATTACAAAAGTAAATGAGCAATTTTGAATCGAGAACAACGATGTTAGTGCAAGTTTAAATCAACCGATATATTACTTAGGGTTTCTAACTAAAACCTCATCAACCATACCGTAAGCCTTAGCCTCTTCAGCTGTCATCCAGTAATCACGGTCAGAATCCGCCCAAACTTTATCAAAATCTTGTCCTGAATGCTCAGCAATAATTTGATATAATTCGTTTTTCAACTTTTGAATCTCTCTCGCTGTGATTTCGATATCAGAAGCTTGACCTTGAGCACCTCCTAATGGTTGGTGTATCATCACGCGTGAGTGTTTCAACGCTGTACGTTTTCCTTTTGTACCTGCACACATTAATACCGCCCCCATAGAAGCTGCCATACCTGTACAAATCGTAGCAACATCTGGTTTGATGTATTGCATGGTATCGTAAATACCTAAACCTGCATATACAGAACCTCCAGGAGAATTCAAGTAAATTTGAATATCTTT
>CANGOF010000082.1 GCA_947455515.1 Flavobacteriia bacterium | reverse complement strand
GTTTTAAACCGTTGGGATTATTTCCGAAGTTTAGCAAGTTTTTTTGAAGAGGTTAAACCATCTTTTCTTGTTCAAAACGAAATATACCAAGGGTTTAGCATTAAGCATCCGATAGGTAATCACACCAAAAGTTCATACGATGTTAGATTATTTAAAACGACTGATGAGTATTACCAAACAGACAACTTTACGAATCAAGACACTACAGATTTTACTGCATTTAAAGGTTTTAACCTTCGTTGGAACATTGAATATAACACCTTGAATAGAAAACAATTTTCAAATAAAGGAAAGTTATTCTCACTTAAAATTAAATATGTAAATGGTTTAGAAGACAGTGAATCAGGATCAACTTCAATATTGAAATATGCCCTCAAAAAAAAGCATGAATGGATAATTATACAACCTGAAATTCAATGGTTTATAATTAACAATTCAAAATTCCACACCGGTATTCATTTAAAATCTACACTTAGTTCACAAACGTTATTCTCCAATTATACTGCATCGATTTTAAGCATGACCGATTTCTCCCCTTTCCCCGACTGTCAAACAATTTTTCTACCTGAATATCGCTCTCCTCAATTTATAGGAATTGGTACTAATTTCATTTTTACATTCTTTAAACAATTAGATGTAAGATTAGATACTTATTTGTACCAACCATTCAAAGAATTAAATAAAAACAATTTATTATCAGGTGGTTATAACAAACCATCCTTATTATCTGAATTCTTGGTCTCAAGCTCACTAATATACCATAGTCCTATTGGACCAATACGATTAGCAGCTAATTATTTTCCTAAACAAAAAAATCCCGTTTTTTTACAATTTAGTTATGGTTACTTGTTGTTTAATGAACGAGCAATTCGATAACTTTCTTATTTTTGTTTTGAATGAATGATAAAATGTTTTTATTCCTTCAAATTAGAAATCATCCTTGTGACTTAAAATTTTCGACTTTTAAATAAATTTTTTATGAAAAAAATTATTTGCGGAATACAACAGATAGGTATTGGTGTCCCAAACGTAAATGAAATTTGGGAATGGTACCGAAATTTCTTCGGAATGGACATCAAAGTGTTTGAAGAAGCTGCTGCTGCTGCTCCAATGATAAATTACACTGGTGGTGTAGTCCAAACAAGAACTGCAACGCTTGCAATGAACTTAGAAGGTGGTGGCGGATTTGAAATTTGGCAATTCACTTCAAGAGATACAAAGAAAGCCAAATTCGAAATTCAATTAGGAGATTTTGGAATATATGCTTGTAAAGTTAAATCAAAAGATATTCGCGCAACTTTTAATTTTTTCGTAGAAAAAGGAGCAAATGTACTAAGTAAACTTGAACAAACCCCTGAAGGAAAACTACATTTTTTCGTGAAAGACCCTAATGAAAATCTGTTTGAAGTTGTAGAAGGATTGGATTGGTTCATAGAAACGAAAAACCCTTCTAAAACAGGAGGAGTTAGTGGAGCAGTTATTGGTGTTAGCGATATTAATCAATCTTTAAAGCTATATAAAGATGTATTAGGGTATACTGAAATTGTCTATGATGAAAAACGTGCTTTTAGAGCATACCATGATTTACCTGGTGGTAAATCCTGTATTCGTAGGGTATTATTACGTCACCCAGAACCGAGAAAAGGTCCATTTGCCCAATTATTAGGATCTACTGAAATTGAATTAATTCAGTCCATAGATAGAGTCGATTGTAAAAAAATATTTCAAAATCGATTTTGGGGAGATTGGGGATTCATCCATTTATGTTTCGATATCCAACGTATTGATGCGTTAAAAAAAGATTGTATAGAAGCTGGATTTCCATTTACAGTGGATACAGGAGAAACATTCGACATGGGTGAAGCAGGTGGTCGATTCAGTTACATCGAAGATCCAGATGGAACAATGATTGAATTTGTAGAAACACACAAAGTTCCTTTAATTAAAAAAATTGGCTGGTATATTCACTTGAAAAATAGAAATCCTGAAAAACATTTACCAAAATGGATGTTGTCTTTCATGCGATTTAGTCGTTTTAAATCCTAAAAATTATGTTCAAACTAAGCGTATTATTTTTATTCCTATTAACACTTATTTTTTTTAATTCGTGTTCTGAAAAAATAACATTATCGAATGATCAAAAAGAAACAGCAGTTATTTATGGTCTTTTAGATCAATCAGATTCAATCCACTACATTAAAATTAATCGCGCATTTTCTGGAATGAATAACTCAATAGAAATAGCTCAAATCCCTGACTCAAGCTACTTCAAACAAGTAAACGCTTATGTTTACGAAGTGAAAAAAGGAGATACATTACGTAAATGGAAATTACGCGATACACTAATTTCAAACAAAGAAGCTGGATTGTTTTATGGTCCAACTCAAAAAGTATATTATTTCAAAACAAACAAAATTACACCGTTAATTGGAGAAAGTGGTAGAGAATATATTTTTCATGGCACATTTGATAATAATAAATTTAGTGTAACCGCTTCCACTGAATTAATTTATGGAAACACTTTAGGTTACCCTGCTTCCGGTGGAGGAAATACCTATAGTTTTGCAAACGGAAACATGGATAAACCAGAGTTTTATGTTACAGGTATTAAATTTAAACCAGGCACTTCCGTTACTACAAATACTACAATTCGTGTTACTTTTAAAGAATACATTGGGCAAAATTTCACATCAAAATCCTTTGATTGGAATGTGGGGGATTTAGATGTAACACCAGGAGAATCATTAACTGGAATAAGTGCTTTAGGGTCCGCTTTTTATCCATTAATTGCAAAAAACTGTACAGAAAACCCAGCTATTACAAAAAGACAATTAACTTCTATTGAATTGAAAGTTACATTTGGATCTGAGGCACTAAACAATTATATCACTTTAAATAAACCAAGCTCTTCCTTAGCACAAAACAAAACGAATTTCACTAATTTAAGTGCTACAAACGGTATGAGGGTCTTGGGCATTTTCACTTCTAGAAATGTTAAAACCGATTTAAAATTAAGTAGTGACCTACTTGGACAAACTCCTATTAGAGCCTTAGACAGTCAATCTACTAAAGAATTATGTTTAGGACAAACGACAGGGAAATTATTGTTCTGTTCAGATGTAGTTGCAGACATTAACACCACTTTCCATTGTAATTAATAAATGTCGGATCGTACCACACTCTTCGTAAATGTTATCTTACCGATAGCTGTTAGAAACGAATTTACATACCGCGTTCCCTTTGAATTAAACGAACAAATTGATGTTGGAATGCGCGTCATCGTACCATTCGGTAAAGGCAAATTATATACTGCTATTGTTACAAAAATCCATGATCAAATCCCAAATGGTTACCAAGCAAAATTCATTGAACATTTATTAGACGCATCCCCAATCACAACGAAAAAACAACATATTTTTTGGAAGTGGATTTCGGATTATTATATGGCTCCAATTGGGGATGTGCTAAATGCTGCTCTGCCTTCTAATTTTAAATTAGCATCGGAAACAAAAATTGTATTTCACCCCGACTTCGACATAAACAAACCTATTGTTAACGAGAGGATTCTTCAAATCATCGAAACACTTGAAATAAAAGAAAGTTTAGATTTAAAGGAAATATCTGAGTTATTAGGAATAAAAACCGTTCAACCATTGATTAAACAAATGTTGGATGCAAAAATTGTTATTTCACTGGAAGAATTGAACGATAAATACATTCCGAAAACAGCAAGTTATTATTTTTTGGATGAATACTTCCATGATGAAGAAAACCTTCACGCGTTTATCCAACAATTAGAAGGGCATAAAAGCAAAGAAAAACAACTTCAATCTCTACTACTTTTCTTACAAATAGTAGAGAATAATTATACCACTCCAGTTGCTAAAAAAGAACTGGAAGATAAAGGAGCTTCCAAATCTGCTTTGGATACCTTAGTAAAAAACAATGTGCTTTTCCAAGAGAAACTTCAAATAGATAGAATTAATATCAAAGATAGTAGCCTAAAAGAAGCAAAAAAGCTATCCGAAGTTCAACAAAAAGCATTAGAAGAAATTAAAGAATCTTTTAAAACAAAAGATGTCTGCCTATTACATGGAGTAACCGGTTCTGGTAAAACTGAAATTTACATCGACCTAATACAGGAACAATTAGAGCAAGGTAAACAGGTGCTTTTTTTACTTCCTGAAATCGCGTTAACAACCCAATTGATTCAACGTCTATCAATTCATTTTGGCGATGCCATTGGTGTGTACCATTCTAAATTCAACCAAAATGAGCGTGTAGAAATTTGGAATCATGTGCTCCATGATGACTCACATCGTTACCGTATAGTTATGGGTGCTCGTTCTTCCGTATTTTTACCGTTTACGAATTTAGGACTAATCATTATTGATGAAGAACATGAAAGTTCTTACAAACAATATGACCCTTCTCCAAGATATAATGCAAGAGACGCGTCTATTGTATTAGGAACCATACATAAAGCAAAGGTATTATTAGGATCAGCTACCCCATCCGTTGAAAATTATTACAATGCAAAAAGTGGAAAATTTGGTTTAGTGGAATTGAATTCACGTCATGGAGGATTACAACTTCCTGAAATTTTCTGCGCCGATGTAAAAGAAGAAAAAAGAATGGATACCATGCACTCGCACATTTCTTCTTTTTTAATGACAGCTATGGAAGAGGAATTGAAACGTGAAGGTCAAATTATATTGTTTCAAAACCGACGAGGCTATACGCCGAGCTGGCATTGTGAAGTTTGTTCTTGGACTCCTCAATGTAAAAACTGCGATGTTAGCTTAACTTACCATAAACATTCGAATACATTAAAATGCCATTATTGTGGTTACTGTACACCACCTGTTGGAACATGTAACAACTGTGGCAGTAATCGTTTGCGTATGCAAGGTTTCGGTACAGAAAAAATTGAAGATGAATTAAGTATCATGTTTCCAAACAAAGTAATTAAGCGTTTGGATTTAGATTCTACTCGTGCTAAAAATGCATATCAAATTATCATAGATGACTTTGCTTCCGGTGCTATTGATGTACTAATTGGCACCCAAATGATCACCAAAGGATTGGATTTTGACAACGTAAATTTAGTTGGAATACTTGACGCAGACATGATGTTAAATCGTCCTGACTTTAGAGCATTCGAACGAAGTTACCAATTAATGTCGCAGGTGGCTGGACGAGCTGGAAGAAGAAAAAAAAGAGGAAAAGTTATCATTCAAACTGGCCAACCAGACCATTGGATAATTCAAAAAGTCATAGAACACGATTACGAACGTTTTTACACCAATGAAATTACTGAACGTAGAAACTTTTTTTATCCTCCGTTTTATAAAATCATTCAACTTACCTTAAAACACAAAGATTCCAATCAAGTCGATCGATCTGCTGTAGAATTAGCAAATGCCTTGCGAGATGTGTTTAAAGAACGTGTTTTAGGTCCCGAATACCCTATAATTCCACGTATCAATAATTATTTCTTAAAACAGATTACGTTAAAGATTGAACGCGATGTAAATAATCGACAAGTTAAAGAAAAGATTCAAGAGCTAATTGATGCATTTTATATCGTACCTACGAATAAAGCAGTGAGGATGCATGTGGATGTAGATCCAAGTTGAGAGAGACGAAGTTAAGAGTGAAGATAGATAGTATTAAATATTAAATGCAAAACATAGGTTTCCCTCCTCGGGGAGGGATTAAGGGAGGTGACAATAATACTTGTTAAACGAAACTGAATGAAAAATATCCTAAAAATAATTGTTGGCTTTATTTCGTTACATTTCAATCTAAATGTTCACGCACAAGAAATTTGGGGATTAAATGATTCTATCTACACTCTTGAACAAATAGATTTCTTACATACTAAGAAACAAATATATAAAGTAAAAGACAAATGCTTATTGACAGGATGGTTAAAGGTCGAAACTAAAAGTTTTGTGCGTTTTACTCACTACTCCAACGGTTTATTAGATGGGTTCGAAATTGAATACGATCGTAAAAATCTGAATCGTGCAAGTTATGTAAGTTACTACCTAAAAGGAACTATTAATTATAAAATTAATTTTGACAAAGAACTTGAAATAAAGAGTTATTCAATCTATAAACCTGACCTTTCAGACCCAACTTTATCTAAAACTACATATAATTTTAAAAAAGTAAGCGAAAAATTATTTTTTTACGACCCAATTGGACATTTTAAATACAGTGTAAAAACTAAATTAAATTGGAATGAATTGGGGAAATATTATGCTGACGCTATTAACCTTTTAAGAAAAAATATTTTCAGTTTAAATCTTATCGATTTTAACAATCCTTTTTATTCGATTCGTACCGATGGATTCTATTGTCAATACATTAAAGATGATTTAGATTCACAATTATATTATAGTATCCGGTTTATTGATAAAAGTGAGGTATTAGTTATTAAAAGTTTAACTACTCCAGACACTTTGAACGTAAATTGGAACGATGAAAACGTAATACGATGTCGAATCGAAATGGTTAATCGTACACATTTTCAACTAAAAAAGGAAGATGAAATTTTATTAAATCTTCAAATAATCAGATCTGAACTTTATATTATCGATAAAAAAGAAGAGTTTAAAGTTTTGATTTTTTATCCATTTAATTAAATCCTCCCCCTCGCCCCCCCTCCAAAGGGGGAAGATTTATGCTTCAATTAAAATATAATTCTCAAAGGTAGTTTTTCAACATTTTGCTTCGAGATGTATGTTTCATTCTTCGTATCGCTTTTTCCTTGATTTGACGCACTCGTTCTCTTGTTAGGTCAAATTTATCACCGATCTCTTCAAGTGTCAAAGGATAACGTCCATTTAAGCCAAAATACATCTTAACTACTTCCCCTTCTCTACTTGTCAAAGTAGATAATGATCTTTCGATATCTTTACGAAGTGAATCTTTCACTAAATCTCCATCTGGATTTTCAGAATACGTATTTGGTAAGACATCATACAAACTGGAAGAAGATTCGTCTCCTTCGGTTAGTGGAGCATCCATGGAAACGTGTCGACCATTGGATTGTAACGATTGTTTTACATCACTTACAGATACACCCATAAATTCAGCCAATTCTTCAGAGCTTGGAGGTCGCTCGTACTTTTGTTCCAATTCTGAAAAAGCTCGGTTCAGCTTATTGATTGTTCCAATTTTATTCAATGGAAGTCGTACAATACGTGCTTGTTCAGCCAATGCATGCAGTATCGCTTGTCTGATCCACCAAACAGCGTACGAAATGAATTTAAATCCACGCGTTTCATCAAAACGTTCTGCCGCTTTAATTAATCCAACATTCCCTTCATTTATCAAATCAGGAAGTGTCATCCCTTGATTTTGGTATTGCTTAGCAACAGAAACTACAAAACGTAAATTGGCTCTTGTTAATTTTTCTAATGCGCGTTGATCTCCTGCCTTTATTCGGATTGCTAATTCGACCTCTTCATCGGCAGAAATCATTCCTTCTCGACTAATTTCTTGTAAGTATTTATCTAAAGAAGCTACTTCTCGGTTGGTAACTTGTTTTACAATTTTCAGCTGTCTCATGGCATAAAGTTTTAATTGTAAATACTGATGAATTTAACATTTATAACACTTTAATTTAATAAAAATATTAAATGCTACTTTTCAAGTTGTCTGTTAGAAACAATTGTCTCATCTCTTTTAAATTTACTCATTCTATTTTGCAATATCAAGAATTAATAAAAATTTATTTTATCGATAAAACAATCCTAATATAGAATTTTGAAATTCTAACCTAAAGAAAGTTAAATGCAAAAAAAAACCACCCAAAGGTGGTTTTAACATTTAAGACTTTTTGCCTTTAGCACAACAAGACTTTTTATCTTTCTTGTCGCATTTCTTTGCGTCTTTATCACATTTCTTTTCATCTGCTGCACAACATTTCTTTTTGCAGTCTTTCTCGCATTTTTTTGTTTCTTCTTGTTGTTGAAAAGAAGTCGAAGCAAACACTGGAGTTGATACTGCTCCTAATAAAGTAACAACAGATAAACTAAAAATTAATTTTTTCATGGCAATTGGTTTTAGGTTTATTTAAAAGTAATTAATCTTTTCTTAATTCACCAATTTTTGTAATACGACCTTTCACTACATCACCAATTTTAACATTTATTGTAGTTCCAAGAGGTAAAAACAAATCAATACGAGAACCAAACTTAATGAATCCATACTCTGAACCTGTAGTTACTTGTTGTCCCTCCTCCACATAATAACAAATACGTCGTGCTACTGCTCCGGCAATTTGACGAAACAAAACATCTTTACCAGACGGGTGTTGTGTTACCACGGTGGAACGTTCATTATCTGTAGAACTTTTAGGATGCCAAGCAACTAAAAACAATCCTTTATGGTATTTAACATATTTAATAATCCCTGAAATTGGATTAAAATTCGCATGTACATTTAATGGTGACATAAAAATAGAAACTTGAATACGACGGTCTTTAAAATATTCATTTTCTTCCGTCTCTTCAATAACTACTACTTTTCCATCTGCAGGACAAAGAATATCGTTCTCACCAAATACAGGAGTAATGTTTGGAACTCTAAAAAATTGAACCACCAAATACATCATAACGATTTCTGCAACCGTTAATAAAGCATACAACCAAGTCCAACCTAATGACTGGTATAAAAAATAATTTCCTACATGTACTCCAGACAAAAGCAGAAATGCAATTGCCATAATCAAATAACCTTCTCTGTGTAATTTCATTTTTATAAATTTTATGCAAAAATAATAAGAATTAAGTAATTAGTGTCCTTCAATGCATTTTAGTTCTAAGCAATCAAACTCCAAATTGTCCACCAACAAAAGAAAAATGGAATTGTAAACAATGCAGCATCAAAACGATCTAAAATTCCACCATGTCCTGGAAGTATGTTTCCAGAATCCTTAATATTCAAGCTTCTTTTAAATAACGACTCTAATAAATCTCCAAATATTGCCCCAGGAACAACAATCATTGCTGCAGGCAACCAAAAATAAACACCTCTAACTTCATCAAAATTACCTAACAAAACTCCTATGGCCAAAGTCAAAATCACACCACCAATGGTTCCTTCCCATGTTTTCTTAGGAGAAATACGTTCAAATAATTTTGTTTTCCCAAAAAATCTTCCTGATAAATAAGCAAACGTGTCATTTGACCATATCAACACATACATTCCAACCAAAGTATATCCACCAAAAGCATCGTCATTTGAACGTATGTAAATGGTTAAAAAGAATGGTATAACCAAATAAAAGAAGCCAAATAATTGAATCCCTAAATTCACTAAAGGATTTGTCTTTTTACGCCATAATTCTGTCATCATTAACAACAGCAAAATTGGAATAATCAACGCCCCTGCCAATTTCGGGTCCACATTACAAAAAAGGGTGCTTAATAATAATCCATAAATTAATATAGAAACAACCACTGGCATCCCCCATTTCAAATGCACAATCTTATTCTCTTTGAAAAGTTTAAAATACTCCACTAATCCTAACACTAAAAATGCAGAGAAAATTCCTATCGTTGTAAAATCACCTAATAAAATGGAGCCAATAATTAAGGCAACGAATAATGCCCCTGTGATTGCTCTTACTAAAATATTACTCATAGTTAAAATAAAAAAACCATACCTGCGAACAAGTATGGTTGGAATGAAAAAAAATACAATTATTCTGCTGAAGGAGTTTCTGTTTCCTCTGTTGTAGAGTCAATCGAAACAACCTCTTGTTCATTGGAGGAAGTTTCTTCCGATTCTGCAATTTCTTTTGCTGCTTCAATAACAACATCGTCCGTTTTAAATTCTACTTCTTCTTCCTTTTCCCATTGACGTTTTCCAAAAATTTCTTCTAAATCTTCTTTAAAAATCACTTCAAACTCTAACAGTTTATCAGCTAATAAAGTCAATTTATCTTGATTATCTCGTAGAATTTGTATAGCTCTTTGGTATTGTGTTTCAATAATTATACTCACCTCTTCATCGATTGTTTTCGCTGTTTCCTCAGAATAAGGTTTAGTAAAAGAATCACGACCTTGAGAATCATAGTAAGAAATGTTACCTACTTTCTTATTAAGCCCATAAATAGTAACCATTGCATACGCTTGTTTGGTTACTTTTTCTAAGTCACTTAAAGCACCAGTAGAAATTTTACCAAAAATCAACTCTTCAGCAGCTCTACCTCCTAATGCAGTACAAATTTCATCTGTGATTTGCTCTGTTGTTGTAATACTTCTTTCTTCCGGTAAATACCATGCTGCCCCCAAAGAACGTCCACGAGGAACAATTGTAACTTTTACCAAAGGAGAAGCATATTCTAACAACCAAGAAGTCGTAGCATGACCTGCCTCATGATAAGCGATCGATTTTTTCTCCGATTTAGTAATAATTTTATTTTTCTTTTCTAAACCTCCAACAATACGATCCACAGCATCTAAGAAATCTTGTTTCTCCACACTCGTTTTGCTATGACGTGCAGCAATTAACGCTGCCTCATTACATAGGTTAGCAATATCCGCTCCTGAGAATCCTGGAGTTTGTTTTGCTAAAAATTCGATATCTAACGCTTCATGTAATTTCAACGGTTTTAAATGCACATTGAAAATTGCTTTACGCTCATTGATATCTGGCATATCTACATAAATCTGACGATCAAAACGACCTGCACGCATCAATGCACTATCTAATACATCAGCACGATTGGTTGCTGCCAATATAATTACTCCTGAATTCGTACCAAAACCATCCATTTCAGTTAGTAATTGGTTTAACGTATTTTCACGTTCGTCATTCGAACTAAAACCATTACTTTTTCCTCTTGCACGACCAATCGCGTCTATTTCATCTATAAAAATAATTGCTGGTGCTTTTTCTTTTGCTTGTTTAAACAAATCACGAACACGAGAAGCTCCAACCCCAACAAACATTTCCACGAAATCTGAACCTGACAAAGAAAAGAAAGGAACTTTCGCTTCTCCTGCTACAGCTTTTGCTAACAATGTTTTACCTGTTCCTGGAGGTCCTACTAATAAAGCACCTTTTGGAATTTTAGCACCTAAATCGGTATATCGCTTAGGGTTTTTTAAAAACTCTACAATTTCTTGAATCTCTTCTTTCGCTCCAGTCAATCCTGCAACATCTTCAAATGTAATGTTTGTAGATTTACCTTTGTCGTATAGTTGTGCACGAGATTTTCCAATATTGAAAATTTGACCTCCAGCACCGCCGCCACCGCCCATACGACGCATAACGAACATCCAAATTGCGATGAGTACGACAATAGGCAATAAGAACCCGATAATACTTCCGAAGTAATCGGTTTCAGTTACGGATTGATAATTTATGGTGGATTTGTGTTTTGCAGATAAATCTTTATTTCTGTTAATCAATTGTTGTTCAAACACTCCTGCGTCCGAAATAGGAAATGAAAAGGTTTGATTGCGCTCAGGAACAATTGAATTACTTGGTCGAGAAGTTGCTTTATGCATTTTCTTCAAATTTGGACTTGTTGAAGTTGCAATAAACTCCTTCCCTTTTTTAGTTATTGAAAAATCAATGTGATCTCGATTAACAATATTTACATTTGCTACGTATCCAGAATCTGCTAATTGATTAAATGCAGCTCTCACATCGTAGGTAACATCTTTCTTACCACTCATCCACATTTGTAAAACAATCAATGAAATAGCAATAATGGAATAGATCCAATAAATATTGAATCCTGGCTTCTTTTTAGAATCGTTGTTTGGTGTCATAAATTTATTTATTGATATTAATCAATGTTAGGTATGTCAGTACGAATTGCATCTGCCCATAAATCTTCTAAATCGTAAAATGAACGAGCATCTTTATAAAAAATATGAGCAACTACACTCACATAATCTAATAAAACCCAATCAGAACCACCTTTACCTTCGGTTCCCCATGGTCTTTCTTCAATCTCTTTTCGCACGTGACGCATTGTTGTACTTTGAATACCATCTACGTGAACGGTAGAATCTCCTGAACAAATCACAAAAAAATCAGCAACACGGCTTACAATTCCTCTTAAATCTAATACCGTTATGTCTTTTGCTTTATTCTCTTGCATTCCCGCTACAATGGTATCACATAATACCTGCGTGTCTATATCTTTAGCTACTTTATACATTATCTCTTTTTATTAACTTACAAAACTAATTAAATTTTAATTTTACGGCACTATTAAATTAGAATTACCAATGATAGGAAATCAAATAATTTACTTAGATCGTGTAGATTCTACTAACAATTATGTTGCCACGTTGATTTCGGAAGGAAAAGCACGACATGGAATGGTAATTTTGGCAGACACTCAAACGAATGGCAGAGGTCAAAGAGGTTCTACTTGGCAGTCTGAAGACGCTAAAAATTTACTTCTTTCCTTTTATTTAGAACATCCAGATTTAGAAATTATTCAGCAAGAATCGCTTACACACCTAGTTAGTATTTCCTTATCGAACACTTTGACCAAGTTTGGAATCCCTAACCATATCAAATGGCCAAATGATATCCTTGTAGGCACAAAAAAAATTGCTGGTATTTTAATTGAAAATCAATTACGTGGATCTAAAATCATTGCAAGTACGATCGGAATTGGTATAAACATTCTACAAACTACGTTTGATTTCAAAGGTTCTACAAGTGTTTCTATTGAAAGTGATTCCATCATTTCGAAAGAAAATTTCTTTTCCGAATTCATGAAACAATTGAACGAACTATACCCTTACCTAATAAACAAAGAACTTGATAAGCTAAAAAAACTTTATTTAAACAAGTTATGGTTATTGGGTATAGAAAGTACGTTTGAAAGTAATGGCCAGATTTTTAAGGGAAGTATACTTGGTACCGATGAATACGGAAGACTTTTAGTCGAAGTAAAAAAAGAAATTAAAACGTTTGATCTAAAAGAAATAAAATTTAGCCTTCGAAATGAACCTTGATATTTTCCGTCATTGTATTAAACAACTGTTTCAAAGGTCGTTCTGCTAAAAACTGTATCGTTTTACTCATTTTACCATCAAAAAACAACTGACCTTGCGTACCGGTAGGAGTTTCAGTCAATCGAACAGATAAGGTAAAAGGAAATGGAGATTTAGCACCAGAAATTAAATTGATTTGTAAATTCTCTACAACATTATCCAATTCCAAAGGAATGATTATTCCTCCTTGAATCTTAAAAGAACATTCTGTAGGTGTGGAAGTCCATGCAGAAATTTTATCCTGAGGCAATAAGTAATTTAAATTTTCAATGTTTTTAAGAAAATCAAACACAACGGAAATTGGTTGACTTACTGAAGCAGGAGTACTTTCGATAATCATTAGTTAGACCAATTACTTGGATCTTCTCTCCATTTTTTTAATGAATCAAGATCATCTTTTGTAATAAAATCATGCTTTAATGCTTCCTCCATTAAGAAATCATAGTTCGTCAACGTTTCAAATTTACATTTTGCATTTTTGAAATTT
>CANGOF010000081.1 GCA_947455515.1 Flavobacteriia bacterium | reverse complement strand
GGATTTGAGATTTTAGAGTTCATCTAAAATACAAGTCCCTTTTTCATATTTAATAATTAACAGATGTTTAAAAAAATATTAATTGCTAACAGAGGTGAGATTGCTTTACGTGTGATTCGTACATGTAAAGAAATGGGTATTAAAACTGTTGCGGTATATTCTACGGCTGATAAAGATAGTTTACCAGTTCGTTTTGCAGATGAAGCAGTATGTATTGGACCTCCTGTAAGTTCAAAATCTTATTTATCTATTGCAAATATTATTGCTGCTGCTGAAATTACCAATGCGGATGCTATTCACCCAGGATATGGTTTCTTGTCTGAAAATGAAAAATTCTCTGAAATTTGCCAACAACACGGAATTAAATTCATCGGTGCACTACCAGATCAAATCCGTAACATGGGTGACAAAGCAACTGCTAAAGCAACAATGATTGCTGCTGGAGTTCCTTGTATACCAGGTTCTGTTGGACTAGTAGAAAGTTTAGAAGATGCAATCGTTCAAGCCAAACAAATCGTTTACCCAGTTATCATCAAAGCAACTGCTGGTGGTGGTGGTAAAGGGATGCGTATCGTTTGGAAAGAAGAAGACATGGAAGCCCTTTGGAATTCTGCAAAACAAGAAGCTGCTGCTGCTTTTGGTAACGATGGTATCTACATGGAAAAATACATTGAGGAACCACGTCACATCGAAATTCAAATTGCGGGTGACCAATATGGTAATGCTTGTCACATGTCAGAGCGTGATTGTTCTATCCAACGTAGACACCAAAAATTAGTTGAAGAGACTCCATCACCATTCATGACTGACGACTTACGTCAACGTATGGGTGAAGCGGCGATTAAAGCTACGAAAGCGGTAAATTACGAAGGTGTTGGTACGGTTGAATTCTTGGTTGACAAAAACCGTGATTTCTATTTCATGGAAATGAATACACGTATCCAAGTGGAGCACACGATTACGGAAGAGGTAATCAACTTCGACTTAATTAAAGAGCAAATCAAAATTGCTGCGGGTGAAAAAATCTCTGGTAAAAACTACTTCCCACAATTACACGCGATTCAATGTCGTATCAATGCGGAAGATCCGTTCAATGATTTTAGACCTTCACCAGGGTTAATTACAACGTACCACTGTCCTGGAGGACACGGTGTTCGTATCGATACACACGCATACTCAGGATATACGATTCCACCAAACTATGATTCAATGATTTCAAAATTGATCGTAGTTGCTCAAACACGTGAAGAAGCAATTCTTAAAATGCGTAGAGCGTTGGATGAATACATCATCGAAGGTGTTAAGACTACGATTCCTTTCCACCAAAAATTAATGATGAACGAAGATTTCTGTAACGGAAACTTTACGACTAAGTTCATGGAGACTTTTGAGTATTAAGAAAAGTTGAAAGTATAAAGTAAAAAGTCCAAAGTTGAATATCAGCTTTGGACTTTTTTTATGATAGTCTTTGAACTTGCTACTTTGGACTGTTAACTAAAAAAGTGAATCGTCAAATAAATCACAATCAATCCTAAAAAATACCCCATTAAACATTGACGTAAATTGTGTTTTTCTAAATACAAACGTGCAAACATGATCACACCACTAACAACAGTAGCAAGCAATAAAATCCATAATTGAAATTGAGCCTGGGTTTGGAAATAGGCAATCAAAAAGCCCATCAACATACCAACACCCAGTGCATGTAAACTAATCTTATCAAAACGTGTAATGAGCAATACCAATAAAATTGCAACCGTTCCACCTGCCGGCAACAAATAAACGGAAGGAGGTAAAATTCCAGATGGTGTTTTTACCATCAAAAACCAAGCAAGTATTGCACTGTAAATAGCCGTCACGAGAATTGGGATCGAACGCTCCGAACGGTTATCGATCTCCAAATTGGAAATCTTATTATTACGTTTTAAAATCACCAAGGAAATAGCTGGTGCAAGAAAAGAAAAAAGAAAAAAAATACCTAGTAAAGCTAACTTCAATCGTGGGTCTAACAAATAAATGGTATTATTTTGAAAAAAACCTTCTTCTAAAGATGGAATATACATCGTTAACAGCAAAGCATAAACTGGCATGAAAAGTGGAAGGAAAATCCAAGAGATTAGGTTAGCAAGAAATTTCATGATGGGAGTAATAAAACCATATAAGGCATATAAGATAAAAAGATGTGGCTATAACTCTTTGCGAAGTCGGGCAACTGGATAATTTAATTGCTCGCGATATTTAGCAACGGTTCGTCTTGCGATATTATACCCTTTTTCTTGCAATATAAGCGTTAGTTTGTCGTCTGTTAAAGGTTTGTTTTTTTCTTCGCCTTGAATCGCCTCTGAGAGGATCTTTTTAACCTCGCGCGTTGAAACTTCTTCCCCTGTATCTTTCGACATGGATTCAGAGAAGAAATACTTCAAGGAATAAATCCCATAGTTCGTTTGAACATACTTGCTATTCGCTACACGAGAAACGGTAGAAATATCCAACCCCACCAATTCGGCGATGTCCTTCAAAATCATCGGACGTAAATTAGTTTCGTCACCAGTTAAGAAAAAAGCACGTTGGTAATTCATAATCGCTGTCATGGTAACAAACAAGGTATTTTGGCGTTGCTTTATCGCATCGATAAACCACTTAGCATTTTCCAATTTTTGCTTCACAAAACTCACAGCTTCTTTATCAGACTTAGAAGTTTTTGCTCCTTCCGAGTAACCACGTAACATGTTTTCGTATTCACGGCTTAACTTTAAATCTGGTGCATTACGTCCATGTATTGATAATTCTAACCTACCTTCAAATTCAATAACCGTAAAATCAGGTGTGATTTGTTGCATTGGTTTCGCGGACTCTTTCATCGAACCACCTGGTTTGGGATTCAATTTTAAAATCTCATCGATTGCTTCCTTCAAATCTTGATCTTCAATTTCTAATTTCAGCTGAATTTTATCGTAATGCTTTTTGATAAATTCTTCAAAATGATCTTCCAAAATCTTTTTCGCCGTATAACGTGTTATATCTCCAGATTGTGTACGCTTCAATTGCAACAACAAACATTCTCTCAAATCGCGCGCTCCGACCCCAGCAGGATCCAATTCTTGTACCAGGGCTAATACTTCTTCGACTTGCTCTTCTGTTACATAAATATTTGCAGAAAAGGCCAAATCATCGACAATAGCATACACTGTTCGGTTTAAATATCCAGATTCATCAAGGTTACCAATTATAATATCCGCAATACTGAATTGGGTATCGTCTAAATCCAAGAGATGTAACTGCTCAATTAATTTTTCTTGAAACGATTGTTCACCTGAAAGTGGAACAAAGTATTCTTCATCGTCGTTAGATCGGTTATTGACTTGTGTTTTATAATCAGGACTATCATCATCCATATATTCAGACAAATCAAAGTCTGTCGAAGCGTCTAATTCTTCGGTATAATCCTCTTCGTTGTCGTAATCTTCTTCAACATTATCTGAGCCTTCTTCCAACGCAGGATTTTCTTCAATCTCTTGTTTAATTCGTTGCTCTAACTCCATCGTTGGCACTTGCAACAATTTCATCAACTGAATTTGTTGCGGAGAGAGGCGTTGCTCTAACTTTTGTGCAAGATGTTGTTTAAGGGCCATAGTTTATTTCTCAATATTTAAAACTCTGCGTTTTGTGGTGTTCTTGGGAAAGGAATTACATCGCGAATGTTAGACATCCCAGTTACGAACATGACCATACGCTCAAACCCTAAACCAAATCCTGCATGCGGAACAGTTCCAAACTTACGTGTTTCCAAATACCACCATAATTCTTCTTCGTGGATGTTGAATACTTTACATTTTTCCAATAAGATATCTAAACGCTCTTCCCGTTGTGAACCACCTACGATTTCACCAATTCCTGGGAACAATACATCCATCGCGGCAACTGTTTTCCCATCTTCATTTTGACGCATGTAGAATGCTTTGAAAGAAGCTGGATAATCCGTAATAATTACTGGACATTTGAATTCTTTTTCAACCAAGAAACGCTCGTGCTCACTTTGAAGATCGGTACCCCAAGCAACATCAAACTTGAATTTCTTCTTTTTGTAATGCGCACTATTTAATAATAGATCGATTGCTTCTGTATACGTAATACGTTTGAAAGGATTGTTCGCTACAAATTGTAAACGCTCCGTTAAACGCAATTCGTTGCGCTCATTTTGTGGTTTGGATTGTTGCTCTGTATTATCTCTATCGTCTAAGAATTTCAAATCATCCGCGCAGTTATCCATGATATAGTTGCAGATATACTTCAAAAATTCTTCGGTCAAATCCATGTTGTCGTTCAAGTCATTGAAAGCAACTTCTGGCTCTACCATCCAGAATTCAGCCAAGTGACGCGATGTATTCGAATTCTCTGCACGGAATGTGGGTCCAAACGTATATACCTGTCCTAATGCCAACGCAGCTAATTCCGCTTCTAATTGACCTGAAACCGTTAAATTCACTTGTTTTCCAAAAAATTCTTTTGAAAAATCTACTTCTCCATCTTCTGTCAACGGAGGATTTTTAGCATCTAAGGTAGAAACACGGAACATCTCCCCTGCTCCTTCTGCATCCGAACCAGTAATGATTGGTGTATGCAAATAGAAAAAACCTTTATCGTTAAAAAATTTATGGATTGCATATGCAACTGCATGTCGAATGCGGAAAACAGCACCAAAGGTATTTGTTCTAAAACGTAAATGTGCTTGTTCTCTCAAAAACTCCAAACTGTGTTTTTTAGGTTGCATCACCGTTTTTTGAACATCATCTGGATTTGCTTCCCCTAAAATTTCGATGGTTGCAACTTGTAATTCGACTGCTTGACCAGCACCTTGTGATTCAATTAACGTTCCCGTTAAACTCAAAGCCGCTGCTGTAGTAATTTTTTTCAAAAGCGCTTCATCGAATTGTTCGAAGTCAACAACAGCTTGTAAGGTGTTGATTGTAGAACCATCTGTCAATTGAATAAAACGATTGCTTCGAAATGCTCTTACCCAACCCTTTACATTGATTTCTTTTCCAATTTCAGGATTCTTTAAAATATCAACGATTCTAATTCTTTTCATAGGTTTCAGTATTGAAATATATTCTTTTGATGTGTAACAAAAATAGATAAAAGAATGCATACCAAAAGCCTTACACTTAAGATTTTTGGTTGCATAAATTCAGGAAAGTTTAAAATAGATAAGTACTATGTCTATCGTAATCTTTAACTCAATTACGTTCAAAAAGTACAAATTTAGTTTTTAGGTTCTCGAATAAAAATACGAGAGAAATCTATGATTTCAGTTGGGTTAGTTACAAAATTTTTAACACGGAAATTCACCATTGTCATGAAGTCTTGATGAAATAGAGGCATAACTACTGCATCGTCGATAATTTGCTGGTCACATTTAGCAAAAAGGGTAGTACGTTTATAAGCGTTACGTTCCCTCATTGCATTTTTAAAATTTGTATCAAATACTTTGTTGGTATATTTAAATGGGTTAGATATTACAGAAGCGTTTGAAATGTTTTCACCAAAAAATAGTGTTAAGAAGTTTTCAGGATCTGGATAATCAGCAATCCATCCACCTCTCCACATTTTAGCTTGGCCGGATTGAATCGCTTTTTCACGTTCTTCTATTGTGCATAATTTAACACTAACGTTTACGTTAAGGTTGGATTTTAATTGTTTGCAAACACCCAATGCCGCTTTATGCGTTGCAGTACCTTGTTTGGCATTAATATATAAAGAAATAGAAGGAAAACCTACCCCGTTTGGATATCCTGCTTTAGCTAAAAGTTGTTTTGCCTGTTCCACATTAAATGGAAATCCTTTAACCATTGTATCATGGTATTCAAGCATAGCAGGAACGAATCCAGATTTACTTGGGTTTCCTTCACCCTGAAGCGTATTTTCTATTAAATCGTCACGATCTAAAGCTAAATTAAAAGCTCTACGCACCTCTTTATTATTGAAAGGAGCGGATGTATTTGCAAATCCGTAATAAGCAGTACCTAATGCTTCTCGGATATCAATCTTGTGTTTTACTGTTTTACCAGCCATTGCATCTGCTAAAGAACCTAAAGTGTTTTCAATTTCATCTACAGGTATCTGCATAACTAAATCGATTTCTTTGTTTCTAAAAGCAAGTAATTCGCTTTTTTTATCTTTTGAGTAGCTTACTTCGATATTAGCTAAGAAAGGTAATTGATTCCCTAAATTATCTTTTCTCCAATAATTTGGGTTACGACCTAAGATAATTTTATCCTCTGTCCATTCATCCAATTTGAAAGCGCCTGTTCCAACAGGGTGTTGACCAATTTCAGCTCTATATTCTTCAAAAGCTTCTTTAGGAAATATCCCTAAACTGCAATGAACTAAAAGTTTGTCAAAACCAACAAAAGGGTATTCTAATTCAATGCTAATTGTATTATTGTCAATTACTTTTATTGAATTTAATCCTTTAGGAGCTTGTCCTTTTACGGAACTTTCATAATGTGCTTTTGCTCCTTTGATTTTGGAAATAAGTAACCAATATATTTCATTATCTACGGTTTTGCTACAAGCAAAATCTAATGTGTTTTTAACATCATGTGCTGTAAGTTCACGACCTTTTCCTTCTTCAAAACAATCATTATCATGAAAATATACACCTTTGCGAATTTTAAAAGTGAATTTGGTAGCGTCATTATTTATTTTAAAACTTTCAGCGATTGAAGGTACAATTTCATTTGAAACAGGGTCTACTTTTAATAGTGTTTCGAATAATTGACTACCAACTCGTTGGGTGTAAATGCTTGAGGAAGAAATTGGAAGGAGGGTTGTTATTTTTTCTGCGGACATAAATTTAAATACACCACCATATTTAGCTTCTCCTTTTGCTTTTAAGTTCGAAATATCGTCATTGTTGGTACAAGAGGATATAAAAAATAAAGATAAAATAGATGCAAAAAGTATTATTCCACGCATAGTTAATGAGTTTATCTAACAAATATATTAATAATAGAAGATAATTCTATCATTCTTTGGCCGAAGTTCTAAAATTTCATATATTAGTTACATAAAATTTTAATTATGCTACAAAAAATACCACTTTCTAAAGTCTTGTTTTTAGATATTGAAACGGTACCCGAGTTTCCTACTTTTAAAGATTTGGATGATAAAACGCAAGAGTTATATGGGCAGAAAACTAAATTTTTACAAAAAGAAAATTCGGTAGAGGAATTGTATGATCGTGCTGGAATTTATGCTGAATTTGGCAAGATTGTGTGTATTTCGGTAGGATATATTCATGCTAGTTCCTTAGGAGAGCAAATACGATTAAAATCTTTTTATAATGATGACGAAGAGGTAATACTTCGTGAATTTGTTGCTTTATTGGAGGATTCTAATGTCTTTTCCATTTTGTGTGGACATAATGCTAAAGAGTTTGATTTTCCATTTATTTGTCGAAGATTATTGATTAATGGGATTACTTTACCTCCAGTTTTAGATATCGCAGGTAAAAAACCGTGGGAGATCAATCATTTAGATACAATGGAGTTATGGAAATTTGGAGATTATAAAGCTTATACTTCATTATCGCTTTTATGTCATGTATTCAAAATTCCTACGCCGAAAGATGATATATCTGGAGCGGATGTAGCACGTGTTTATTATGAAGAAAAGAATTTAGAGCGAATAAAAGTATATTGCGAAAAAGACGTCGTTGCTTTAATGCAATTACTTCGAAAAATGATAGGAAAATCCCTAATTAAAGAGGATAAAATTTTGTATAGTTAGAAGATTATTTTGTCTTTTTACGCATAACAACAGTAGCAGGTTTAGTGACTCCTGATTCAAGTTGGACATAAGAAAATCCTTCTAAGGTGTCCGCGCCAGAAATTAAAAATCCTTTTAAATCAAGAACAGCGACTCCAGCTTGACCATCTTTATAGATGGAAGAAAAATCAAATTCCACTTGGCCTTTTGAATTTGTCCAAGCAGAGTCTGCTAAATTTCCGTTAGCAGGAGTTCCTTGAGAAGATTGGGCATGAATCACTATTTTAACATTTTGCATAGGTACTTTTGCTTCGGTTTGAGCAGTAACTATTGTCTTAGTCGGTCCAGTTTTGTTACAGCTAATTGTTAATACTAAAACTGTAATAAGTGTTGCGGTAAAATAGGTAGCTTTCATACTATAATTAATTTGTAGTAGAGAATTTCACTGTTTGAACTTGAGTAGTTTGGTAGGTTGCTCTAACGGTACCAATACCTGAAAATTGATCTTTTTCAACAACGATATCAAAATAACCATCTCTTGAAGTAGCGATTTGGCTTTTAAAGAAAGTATCTAAATTAAAAGTGCAAAAACCAGAAGTATTTGTTCTTAATTTGTCACTATGTTTTGCTGTAACTGGATCAGAATTAGTGCTTGAAATTATTTTTACTTCTGCATCACCTACAAGGTTACCGCTTGCATCACGAACAAAAACTTTTAACAAGGATTGAGGTTGTTCACAACTTGTAAGATTTAAAATAAAAAGAGCGATTAAAGCTAAAAATAGGGGTCTTATAATACGTTTCATCTAAAAATAATTAGAACTAATTATTCAAAGTTACATATAAATTTTACTTTCTATAAAAAAAGACTACTAAAATATTCATTTTATTCGGATAGAAAATCATAATTATGTAACTTTGAATAAGCAATACCTAAAATTAATTGCTGTTTTACACTTTATATCCTATGAGAGATAAAATTACGGAATTAAGCAGATCGATAGCTAATTTTGAGATGAACGATATTGTTCAACTTGAAGCTTTTAGAATACAGTTTTTAGGGTCTAAAAGTGAGATAAAAACGTTATTTGGGGAATTAAAATCTGTTCCAAATGAAGATAAGAAGTCTGTTGGAAAAGAATTGAATGATTTACGTGTTCAGGCAGAGGAGAAGTTCACTAATTTTAGGTCCCAATTAGAGACAGCCAATATAGAAAAAGAATCGATTGATTTTTCGAGAACAGGAGAGTCTTTTACTGTAGGTTCTCATCATCCGATTTCCTTAGTTCGTTCTGAAATAATAGAGATTTTCAATCGTATTGGTTTTGTGGTTTCAGAAGGTCCTGAAATTGAGGATGATTGGCATAATTTTTCTGCGTTAAATTTTCCGCCAGAGCATCCTGCAAGAGATATGCAAGATACTTTTTTCATTGAGAAGGGGGAGAAAGAGATGGCATTACGCACGCACACTTCTTCTGTACAGGTTCGTGTTATGGAGAATCAAAAACCACCCATTCGAACAATTTCTCCTGGTAGAGTGTATCGTAATGAGGCCATATCAGCAAGAGCACATTGTTTCTTTCATCAAGTAGAAGGCTTGTATATTGATAAAAATGTATCATTTGCAGATTTAAAACAAACCCTATTGTATTTTGCGCAAGAAATGTTTGGTGAAAAAGCGCAAATTCGCTTAAGACCCTCTTATTTCCCATTTACTGAACCAAGTGCAGAAGTAGACGTTTCGTGTACGATTTGTAATGCTAAAGGTTGTAATGTTTGTAAACATACTGGTTGGTTAGAAATTTTGGGTTGTGGAATGGTTGATCCAAATGTCTTAGAAGCTGCAGGGATTGATTCTACCATGTATACTGGCTATGCATTTGGTATGGGTATTGAACGAATAACACAATTAAAATATAAAGTTAACGACTTACGTTTATATTCAGAAAATGATGTTCGTTTTCTAAAACAATTTACACCATCTATTTGATATGAGATTATCCTGGATTGAAATTACTTCTGTAGAACAACTTAATCAACTTTGGTCGGAAGAAACTAAAGATTCTTCTGTTTTTTTTAAACATAGTACGAGTTGTAGTATCTCTTCTATGGTGCTTCGTGCTTTTGAGCGCTCTTGGGTTACGGATGAAACAACCAATTTATTTTTTATCGACTTAATTGCACATCGCGATGTATCGAACAAATTAGCTTTATTAAGCGGGGTAGAGCATCAATCACCTCAAGTTATAGTAACCTACAATAATCAGTTAATATTTTCTGATTCCCATGGGACTATTGATGCAGAAAAAATTCAATATATAATTAAAAAAGCAAATGTCTAAAACAAGGAGAGTAACCCTATTGGTTATACTATTACTTTTAGTTGGATCATATTTTATTATTCCACTCATTGATAATTTTAGTCCAAACGATCAAGAAGAAATTGTTGACGTAAACTATGCTAGTTTTTCATTTTCAGATAATGTTAGTTTGAAATATGGGGAAAAAAAGAAATTAGCTTTTACTGTTTTTAGTAAAGATGTATCAAAAATTGAATTGCTTGTTGCTGATAGTTTAATTCAACAATGGTCAAAACCGAACGGATCGATTCAATTTGATTTGAATTCTACAGTTTTTCCTTTAGGTGCTCAAGAGGTTAAACTAAACATTTTTATAAATAATGCCTTAGTTGCTGAGGATAGTAGATTAGTTCGGATATTGTCTGATATTCAGCCTTTGGATATGCATGCTAAAGTAATTAGTTTAACACCTCATAATGCATCTAATTTCACACAAGGACTTGAATTCTATAAAAATCAATTATTAGAAAGTACAGGTCAATATGGTGAGAGTAAAGTGATGTATATCGATCAAAAAACGGGCAAATCTAATAAGCAAACGGATGTAGATGCTACTTGTTTTGGAGAGGGCATTACGGTTTTGAATGACAAAATGTATGAAATTACTTGGAAAGAGCAAAAGTGTTTTGTTTATGATGTTGCTACTTTAACATTAGAGAAAACAATTAATTATACCGGTGAGGGTTGGGGGTTATGTAATGATGGTAAGAATTTGATAATGACTGATGGCTCCGAACGGATTTATTTTAGAAATCCTATTACCTTTCAAATTATTAAAACGATTGAAGTTTATGATCAAAAAGGGCCACGAATTAATTTGAATGAATTAGAATATATCGACGGTAAGATTTATGCAAATGTTTGGCAAGAAAATTATATTTTAGTAATTGACCCTAATTTAGGTCGTGTAGAAAAAATTATTCATTGCGAAGACGTTATTGGACAAGCAAGAGGTCAAGGTGAAGTTTTAAATGGTATTGCTTATAATCCAAATACCAAGAAGCTTTATCTTACAGGTAAAAATTGGAGTAAATTAGCTGAAGTTAGTATTCATTAATAAATTATTTTATTGAGGATAAAATCCTATTGCTTTTCTTGTTCTATTAAGAGTTTCTTTAGCGATATCTTTTGCTTTTTCAGCACCTTTAGCAAGGATTTCATCTATTTTTGCAGGATTTTCTTGATAGAAATTAAATAATTCTCTTTCTTTTGAAAAATGAGTAAGCATTAGGTTAAGCAGTTCTGTTTTTGCATGACCATAACCATATCCTTTGGTTTTATAGTTTATTTTCATTTGATCAATTTCCTTAGGATCTGCAATTAATTTATATAGTTGAAAAATATTACAAGTTTCAGGATCTTTTTCATCATCTAACCCTTTCGTATCTGTAACAATTTTCATGATTTGTTTTTTCAGTTCTTTTTCTGGAAGAAAAATATCAATGTAATTGTTGCGTGATTTACTCATTTTCTGTCCATCTATACCGGGGATAAGTTTTGTTTCTTCTTGTAGATCTTCTTTTGGAATAACAAATACTTCTCCCATTTTATGGTTAAATCTGCATGCAACATCTCTTGTAAATTCAAGATGTTGTAATTGATCTTTACCAACTGGTACTACTTCTGCATCGTACAATAATATATCTGCAGCCATTAGCATAGGGTAACTGAATAATCCAGCGTTTACATCTTCAAGTCTATCCGCTTTGTCTTTAAAACTATGAGCAAGATTTAAACGTTGAAATGGAAAATGGCACATTAAGTACCAAGTTAATTCTGTTGTCTCAGGGACATCGCTTTGACGGTAGAAATAGGTTTTTTCAGGGTTCAATCCAAAAGCTAACCAAGCTGCTGCTGTTTCTAGTGTATTCTTGTGTAATTCTATAGGGTCTTTGATTTGAGTTAAAGAATGCATGTCTGCAATAAACAAAAATGCTTCATTTTCAGGATTGTTTGCCATTTCAATCGCTGGTCGGATTGCACCTAGTAAATTTCCTAAATGAGGTCTTCCTGTACTTTGAACTCCTGTTAAAACTCTTGCCATATAGATTTATTTTTTTGTAAAATTAATAAATAATAATTGGATAAATAATTTCGATGATGCGTGTTGTTAAAATATTAGGGATGTTACGTGTTGTTAAAATATTAGGGATGTTGCGTGTTGTTAAAATATTAGGGATGTTGCGTGTTGTTAAAATATTAGGGATGTTGCGTGCAACATCCCTACATTATTAATGGATTGAATTTTTTATTTTTTGTTCCAATCCTTTTGCATCCATTCCTCCAGCTTGTCGCCAAAGGATTTCCCCTTTTTTAAATAATACTAATGTTGGTACACTACGTACTTTAAATTTTGCAGCAACTTCTTGGTTTTTATCTACATCTATTTTAACAATACGAATAGCTGGTCCCATTTTCGCTTTTAATTTATCTAGTTCCGGAGACATTTGTTGACAAGGTCCACACCAAGTAGCGAAGAAATCTACAAGAGTTGGAGTCTCTGATTGAACAATTTCTTTAAATTTTGACATATTATTTTGTTTTATCTGGATTATAAGAAGAAAATATGTTCATCCATATCATTCTACTATACCTATAATTTAATGGAGCTAAGATTAATGAAACTAGTGAAATCAAACCAATATGAACCCATGCGTCTGTTTCCGGGTAAATTAAATAGGTTGATACAAAAGTAGCTACTGAAATGGCTACAGTTAAAGCATAGCTAACATACATTGCACCTTGCCAGAACCCCCCTTCAATTTCAAATTTATGGTTACAATGATTACAACGAATAGGCATTTTGTGAAATGTATAAAGATCGTATTTTTTTGAAGAGATGAACGCATTACCTTCGTGGCATACAGGACATTTTTCCTTTAATATACTATACATTTTACTTTCTTTTTTCATCCTCCTATTTATTTAGAAACAAAAAAGGCACCGTATGATTACGGTGCCGTTCTTCTACGATAACCGTAAATTATTTATTAGAAACTAGAGAAGCTTTTAAAAACTCTCTATTTAATCTAGCGATATTATCTAATGATATTCCTTTAGGACATTCAATTTCGCAAGCTCCTGTATTTGTACAGTTACCGAAACCTTCTTCATCCATTTGACGAACCATGTTTATTGCACGTTGTGTTGCTTCTACTTTACCTTGAGGTAATAATGCATATTGTGAAACTTTCGCTCCAACAAAAAGCATCGCAGAACCATTTTTACAAGTAGCAACACATGCTCCACAACCGATACAAGCAGCTGCTTCGAAAGCCTTGTCTGCATCTTCTTTTGGAACTGGAATAGCGTTTGCATCCATTGTTCTTCCAGAAGTATTTACAGATACAAATCCTCCAGCTTGTTGAATACGATCAAAAGCACTTCTATCTACCACTAAATCTTTGATCACAGGGAAAGCAGCAGATCTCCATGGCTCTACATAGATTGTTGCACCGTCATCAAACATACGCATATGTAATTGACATGTCGTTACTCCGTTATCTGGTCCATGCGCTCTTCCATTGATGTATAAAGAACACATACCGCAAATACCTTCACGACAATCGTGATCAAATGCTACAGGTTCTTTTTTCTCATTTACTAATTGCTCGTTTAATTGATCTAGCATTTCTAAGAAAGAACTTGCTGTAGAAACATCCTTTAACGTATATGTTTCCATACTCCCTTTGGCGTT
>CANGOF010000080.1 GCA_947455515.1 Flavobacteriia bacterium | reverse complement strand
CTACTTCGTATGCTTCTTTGATTGTATTTCTTGTCGCAACCCCACACGCATTATTATGTTTCAATATCGCAAAGGTTGGTCCGTCTGCCTTGAATTCATTCAATAACAAAACAGCTGCATCTACATCTAGTAAATTATTGTAAGATAACTCTTTTCCGTGAAGTTTTGTAAATATATCGTCTAAATTACCGTGGAAAATCCCTTTTTGGTGTGGATTTTCTCCATAACGCAAAACTTGGTTCGTTTTCACACTCTCGTTGAAGGTTACTTTCTCTCCTTGGTTGAAATAATGGAAAATTTGTGTGTCGTAATGTGAAGAAACGTGGAATGCATCACGTGCGAAATTTTTACGCTCTTCCAGGGTGGAAGCTCCGTTTGCATTTGAGTTTAATACATTCAAAAATCCTTCGTATTGTTCTTGAGAAGGAATAATTACTACGTCTTGGTAATTTTTCGCAGCTGCACGTATCAATGAAATTCCACCGATGTCAATTTTTTCGATAATATCTTCATGACTTGCACCAGAAGCAACGGTTGCTTCGAAAGGGTATAGGTCCACAATTACCAAATCAATTTCAGGAATTTCAAATTCTGCAATTTGACCTTGGTCATCCGAATGGTTTCTTCTATTTAAAATTCCACCGAAAACTTTTGGATGTAAAGTTTTTACACGACCACCCAAAATAGATGGATAAGAAGTTAAGTCTTCTACACGTTCCACTGCTACTCCTAAACTTTCTACGAAAGCTTGTGTTCCACCAGTAGAATAAATAGTTACTCCTAGTTCGTTTAAACGATTGATAATTGGCTCTAAACCAGTTTTATCATATACCGAAATTAATGCGCTTTTTATTGTTTTAGTTGTACTCATTTTGGACGTGTAAAATAGGGTACAAAATTAAGGCAAAAAAAGGATATTTTAACGCTTTATATTGATAAAATAGTTGGAATGTGGAAAGAATTTTTTAGGTCTCCTAACTTGGAGAATTTAGAGGCTGAAAGAAGCTAAAATTATTCGTAACATTTTTGTTACGATTAGAAGCTTTACTAGTAACTTTTACTCCCCAACAAACAACCTCACCACTTCAATTCTTCGGTCTGAAACTTCTTCTATTACCAAGCGTAATTTGTCGGTTTTGATTTCTTGTCCTGCTTCGGGAATGGATTCTAATTCATGAATAATCAATCCTCCAAGGGTTTCGTACTCTTCGGATTCAAGGAGTCCTAATTTGTAATTTTCGTTGAGGTAATCAATCTCTGCACGTGCAGAGAAACGGTATTCGGAATCTGAAATTTTTTCTTCCAACCAATCTTCTTTGTCGTGTTCATCTTCAATGTCTCCAAAGATCTCTTCGATCACATCTTCAATAGTGATAACTCCAGCAGTACCTCCGTATTCATCTACCACAATGGCAATACTTACGGATTTACTCGTAAACATTTCTAACAATTCTTTTCCGGGAATGGATTCTGGAACAAAAAGGATAGATCGTAGGATTTTAGCGATAGAGGCAGGTTGTTGAAATAAATCGAACGAGTGAACGTAACCAATGATATTATCGATGGAATCACGGTATACAACTACCTTAGAAATCCCGTATTTTACAAAAGTATCATGCAGTTTAGCAATGGATTCATTGACTTCGATCGAAATAATTTCTGGTCGAGGCACCATGCAATCTCTCGCTTTAATTTTAGAAAAATCCAGCGCATTTTGAAGAATTTGCATTTCATTCCCAAAGTCCTCTTCCTCCTTAATACGTTCGTTCATGTCTTGCACATAGTGTTCTAAATCCACTTTGGAGAAGACCTTTTCCGTATTCGTAATTTCCACCTTCATTAGTTTTAGGAAACGAAGACTGATAAACATAATTACCGATGTTGGTAGGTACAAAATCCAGTAAAACAAGTATGCAGGAACAGCAAACGACTTCATAAAAGCATTTGGATTCAGTTGACAAATAGCTTTTGGGAGGAATTCCGCGATAATTAAGACTAATATCGTAGAAATAATGGTTTGTATTAGTAATTGTAAGGCTTGTTCAGTTACACCCCAAGATTCAATGATTGGATTTAAAATCTCCGCTGCTTGTATACCAAAAAGAACTAGTGCGATGTTATTACCTAACAAAAGCGCTGCTAAAAAGTGTCCTTCATTACGATAGAAAAATCCTAATATTTTACCTGTGATTGATCCTTTATTTTTATCTAATTCAATACGCAAACGACTGGAAGATACAAATGCGATTTCTACACCAGAACTAAATGCCGAAATAAAAAGGGTTATTAGAATAATCAGATGGGGGTCCATGAAAAATTACTTGGTGTAATTGATTAGATCTTTTCCTATATCTTTTCGGAAGTTAGCACCTTCAAATTTAATACCTTCAATCGAAGCATACGAACGATTTAATGCACCTTCAACTGTTTTCCCATAAGAAGTAACAGCAAGTACTCGTCCTCCAGAAGAAAGTACAACTGGTCCGTCATAGCTTGTGCCAGCATGAAAAACGATACTATCTTTTACAGCGTTTAAACCGTGAATAGTTTTTCCTTTTTGATAATCTTCAGGATAACCATCAGCAACCATCATCACAGTTGTAGCAGCACGTTCATCAAATTGAACATCTCTCTCCGAAAGTGTATTTGTAGCGATACCTTCAAATAAGTCTAAGATATCGGACTTGATACGAGGCATTACAACTTCTGTTTCAGGATCACCCATTCTGCAATTGTATTCAATCACATAAGGTTCACCTTTCACCGATATTAATCCAAAAAACACAAATCCTTTATACACTAAATTCTCGGCTTTTAAACCTTTAATTGTCGGTATAATAATTTGATTTTCAATTTTATCCATAAATGTTTTATCTGCAAAAACAACAGGAGAAACAGCACCCATACCACCAGTGTTCAATCCAGTATCACCTTCACCAATACGTTTGTAATCTTTCGCTTCTGGAAGAATTTTGTAGGATTCACCATCCGTTAATACAAAAACAGACAATTCAATACCTTTCAAAAATTGTTCGATAACAACGCGAGAACTTGCATCCCCAAATTTAGCATCTGCTAACATGGACTTTAATTCCGCTTTTGCTTCTTCTAAGGTATCAGGAATAACGACTCCTTTACCAGATGCCAATCCATCCGCTTTTAGTACGTAAGGAGGTTTCATGGTTGCAAGAAATTTATAACCTTCTTCTAAGGTATCTTTGGTGAATGTTGCATATTTTGCAGTTGGTATGTTGTGACGTTGCATAAATTTCTTCGCAAAGTCTTTACTACCTTCTAATTGAGCAGCTTCTTTGGAAGGTCCGATCACATTTACGTGTTTAATAGATGCATCTGCTTGAAAGAAATCGTAAATTCCTTTTACTAATGGATCTTCAGGACCAACCACAACGGTTGCAATTTTATTTTCTAGAACGAAAGTTTTAATCGCCTCAAAATCTGTTGGTTGAATAGCAACATTTGTTCCATGATTTCGCGTACCTGCATTTCCAGGTGCGATGAATAATGTATCTAATTGAGAACTTTGTGCTATTTTCCAAGCGATTGCATGTTCTCTACCTCCAGATCCTAATAATAAAACTCTCATTTTCTATAAATTATTTACAATTGTTCAATAAAGATTCGAACAATAATTTTCCGTCTAAGTTATTTAATACTGCGTCTGCAGCTCTTTCAGGGTGAGGCATCATTCCAAATACGTTTTTCCCAGCGTTACAGATACCAGCAATGTTATCGATGGAACCATTTGGGTTAAATTCTTCGTTTATTGTACCGTCTTGAGCAGCATATTTGAAGATAACTTGTTCGTTATCGTAGATTTTTTTGATCGTATCGTCTGAAGCATAAAAACGACCTTCTCCGTGAGCGATTGGAATTTGGTACGTTTTGGAAGCGTCTAAATCTTTCGTAATCGCAGAAGAAGTAAATTCTGGTTTCAAATACACATTTTTACAAATGAATTTTTGTGTATTGTTGTGCAATAATGCACCATCTAATAATCCAGATTCCGTCAAGATTTGGAAACCGTTACATACTCCTAATACATACCCCCCTTTGTTTGCATGCTTAATTACTTCTCCCATAATTGGTGAAAGTTTAGCAATTGCACCTGAGCGAAGGTAATCACCGTAAGAGAAACCACCAGGAAGAACGATAAAATCTGCTCTTTTAAGATCAGAATCTTTGTGCCATAAGCGTTCAACTTTTTGGTTTAACATTGTTTCCAATACATATACCATGTCCTCATCGCAGTTCGACCCAGGGAAAGTAACAACTCCAAATTTCATTTGCTTCGTTTTATATTTTATACTTAATTGCTTATTGCAAAGTTTACAGACACAAAAGTAGTCATTTCACATGCACGTTAATTACTTAATGAAAAATTTCACGATGGAAAATATGAACAATGCGTAAAACAATAATTTCGCTAGTAAAAGGGATGATTTATTAAAAAATGCAAAAGGGTAGAAGAAACATAGAGGAAGAATAGTCAAACTCAACCATTCGTAATTACCATCTTGGATATATTCATATATCCCAATGACAATTCCGACTAATAAAATTAGTTTTAAAATCGCCATTAATTTTTTGAAACGTAAGGAACTTTTAGAGGTTTTGTAACTCAATGTTAATAAGCTTAATAAGCCAATTAATAGTAAGATTGGGATGGTTGTCCAAATGATCGTTTTTGGTTGTAAAAAGTCATTGGAAAGTTGATACCAGTCCCAATGTAAATTTTTATAATATTCGAATACAAAGAACGAAGCATATCCGATAGGAAGAATAAAACCAATGGTTGCAAGAACAATTTCTCTCAAGACAAAAGGTCTAATTCGTGTAATCATGAACCAAATTACAGGAAAGAAAATAACTAAGGGAGGATTAAAAGTTGCGGCTGTTCCTAAAAGAAAGGATCCATTAAAAGCAATTTTTCGTCCGTCACTGTTATTTTGCAATCGAAAGAATTGGAACAAGCAGGCAATTAGAAGTGTGTGAGAAATTAATATACCATCTAATTGATAAAACGAATGGAAAAAACTCATGAACAACACATACAATAAAGATACGATGTAGGTATTTCTATCAAAAAAATCGTTTGAATTGAATAGGTAGTTGGCTAGTATTGCATTGAAAGCGATTAATCCTACACTTAAATAATTAATCCAGAAATTACTTTCGATAAAATAACTACCCCAAAATCCAAGGTTTAATTCAGGAAAGACTTCGAAATATTGCGTAAATTCATTAATAGTTACGAAGCCCGCTATAAACAAAGGCAGTAATAATAGTACGTAGATTTGGTTCCCTAAGAATATGCGTATCATTGCTGCGAAGATACAATTTATTACAAATTGTTTAAGGGTGAATATAGGTTTGTTTTGGTCATGATTTCAACACTTTTTCAAAAAAATGCACTCTATTGTTGATAATTTGAAAAGAAATTGCTTAATTTGTCTCATAAAACTTAGAAACTATGAATGCACTTTGGTACGGAATCGCGAATTTTTTTCAATCTATTTTTGGATTTTACGATATAGTTGGACAGGTATTTAACTATTCTTGTATCGTATTAGGTTTCTTCGGATTATTTTATTGGTTGAATTACCAACGTAAATTCAATAAAGAAGCGGAAAACAATCCAAATCAGATTAAATAATTTTCACAAATATATTTTAGGTTGTCTTTTAGACAACCTTTTTTTTTCTCTATGCACGAAAACACAATCATCATTACCGCGGGTGGAATTGGCAAACGAATGGGAGGAGCTGTTCCGAAACAATTTTTGTCGTTGGATGGCATACCAATTTTAATGCGAACGATTTCTTGTTTTTATGCATTTGATTCTAGCGCTCAATTAATTGTTACCTTACCTGAAGCATGGAAGGAGTATTGGAATACGCTATGCACAGAACATCATTTTACGATTCCACATTTACTTGTTTCAGGAGGAAAGGAACGTTTTCATTCCATACAAAAAGCATTGACTTTATCGACTGGGAATTATATTGCTGTACACGATGGAGTGCGACCGAATGTTTCCCAAGAAGCGATAAGTCGTTGTTTTGATTCCGCTAATAAAACTGGATCTGGAATACCAGTAATAGAAGTAAATGAATCATTGCGACAAATTCTTCCAAATGGAGGTTCTCAATCCGTTTTGCGAAGTGCTTTTCGTATCGTTCAAACACCGCAAGTTTTTGAGAGAAGTATACTCGAAAAAGCATACCAACTTCCATTTCATGAAGGAATCACGGATGATGCGTCTTTAGTAGAAGAAGCTGGATTTGAAGTAACGCTAGTGGAAGGCAATATTGAAAATATAAAAATCACAACAAAGGTGGATTTAACATATAAATAACAATCAAGCATTATTTTTGTGTTTATCGTTTTTTAGAAAGTAAAATATGGAGTTAATAAATCGGGAATTAAGTTGGTTATCTTTTAACGAAAGAGTACTTCAAGAAGCTATTGATCCGAATGTGCCGTTGGTAGAGCGTATGCGATTTTTGGGAATATATTCCAATAATATGGATGAATTTTTCCGAGTTCGTGTGGCAAACATTAAGCGAATTATTTCCATTAAGAAAAATTCTGTACAAGGATATAATGGTACAGCTTCTGAATTGTTGGAAGACATTCGGGAAGAAGTTTTGAAACAACAAAAAATGTTTGAATCTTGCTATCAAGGTTTACTATTGGAGTTAAAAGAGAAGAATATTTATCAACTAACTGAAAAAAACTTAACGAACGACCATCGGGAAGAACTTTCCAATTATTTTCATGCAGAATTAAAACATGAAATTGTACCGATTATTCTGAATCCGAAATTACCTTTCCCTAAATTGAGGGATACCCATATTTATTTAGCGGTAAGATTAGAGAAAGAGAATTCGAAAAAAGCATTTTATGCATTAATACAAATTCCATCGACTTACCAACGTTTTTATAAAATACAAAAAGAAGATAAGTCATTTTTCATATTAATAGACGATATTATTCGTTTACATCTAGATTCTATTTTCACGATTTTTGATGTAAAAGAAATGGAGGCATTTACCTTTAAGTTTACAAGGGATGCAGAATTAAACTTAGATGACGATTTATCGGTTTCTTTCATTGAAAAAATGGAGGCAAGTCTTCAAAATCGTAAAAAAGGAGAACCGGTACGTTTTGTTTATGATGCAAAAATGCCGGCAGATTTAAAAAACTATTTATTAAAAGCATTAAATCTTAAATCGGGACTAAATGCTATTCCTGGAGGTCGATACCATAATTTCAAGGATTTTGCGAATTTCCCTGATTTTGGTAAAAAGGAAATGGTATATGAAAAATTACCTGCTTTAGATCATCCTGATTTAATCCAAGTAAAAAGTTATTTAGATACGTTTTCTAAAAAAGATGTATTGCTTCATTTTCCCTATCAAAAATTTGATTATGTAGTAGACACCATACGTGAAGCAGCGATTGATCCAACAGTTAGATCTATAAAAATCAATGTATATCGCGTTGCACATAACTCTCAAATTATGAATGCATTACTAAATGCTGTAAATAATGGGAAAGAAGTAGTTGTAATTTTTGAAATTCAAGCGCGCTTTGACGAGGAGAATAACTTGTATTGGGCAGAACGAATGAAAGAACAAGGCGCACGTGTCATCTATGGTGTACAAGGGTTAAAAGTTCATTCTAAATTATTAAAAATATCACGATTAGTAAAAGGAAAAGAACAAATTATATCGTTTATAGGTACTGGAAATTTTCATGAAAAGACAGCTAAAATTTATTCCGATGTAGGTTACTTTACTTCTAACAACTCTATTTGTCAAGAAGTCAGAAAAGTATTCCGTTTGATGGAAAATAATATAGACAGAGGGGTTTATCGTAATTTATTAGTTTCTCCATTCAACAATCGTCGTAAATTAACAAGTTTAATTCAAGCAGAAATAGACAATGCTAAAAAAGGTTTAAAATCTGGTATTTGCATCAAAATCAACAATTTGGTGGATGTAAAAATGATAGATAAATTGTACCAAGCAAGCAATGCTGGGGTAAAAATCAAAATGAATGTACGTGGAGTTTGTTGTTTGGTGCCTGGAATCAAAAATCAAAGTGAGAATATTGAAATAATAAGTATAGTAGACCGCTTTTTGGAGCATGCTCGATTTATGATTTTTGAAAATAATGGCAATCCACTCTACTATATTTCTTCTGCCGATTGGATGGAACGAAATTTAGACAAGCGTATCGAAGTTGGCGCACCTATTTTAGATAAAGTACTCCAAAATGAATTACAAACTATTTTTGGATTACAATGGTCGGATAATCAGAAGTCGCGTGTGATTGACAAAAAGTTAAAAAATAAACACCATACCAACGACCTTGCCTATCCAGTACGTTCTCAAATGGCCTTGTACGAATATTATAAGAATCAGTTGGAAGTAGCGGGAGAGACGAATGTCTAACATTGCTATCGTTGGATTTGGTTGGTTGGGAACTCCACTTGGAGAACACTTGGTACAACTTGGACATACGGTTGTAGGTACTACAAGAACGGAAGCTAAAATTTCAGAATTAAAAGCACTTCATCTTACTGCCTATTGCTGGAATAGTCGGGAAGAGAAGTTACTTTTTCCAATGGAAATAACTACGAATATGGATTGTTGTATTCTTAATTTTCCTCCAGGTAAGGTAGAAAGCATACAACAGTACGGTGAACATTTATTGGAGGTTGTCAAGCAATTTGAAGCACGTACACGTTTTATCTTTGTAAGTACAACGGGTGTGTATCCTGAAGACATCAAAGATGCAAGTGAAGATTCATTTTCTGTAGAAGCATATTCAAAAACGAATCACATTTGTTATGCAGAATATTTATTAGGCACACATCTACAAGAACGATTAACCATTATTCGTATGGCAGGATTGATTGGTCCAGACCGTCATCCGGCAAAGTTTTTTGCGGGAAGAACCGCCATAGCAAATGGAAATCAACCCGTAAATTTGATAGAACAAAGGGATAGTATTCAAGTCATTCTAAATATCATAGCTAAAAATTACTGGGGTAAAACTGTGAATGCATGTGCAAGCGAACATCCAACACGGAAAGACTATTATACACAATCATGTAAAACTTTTGGATTTGATTTACCTCAATTTATAGAAGAAGGGGAAGGAAAGATTGTAAATAATGCGAAATCTATCCTTGAATTGGACATAGACTATTCTTGTATTTCTGTTAGATAAAGAATATCTTTGTTAATTCAACTTACCACGATTATGAGTAATTACAAAGCAGGACCTTTTTTAGAACAGATCGTTGTTCCAAGCGATTTACGTAATAAGTTTTCTGTGAGCGATTTACCACAAGTTTCTGACGAACTTCGCCAGTATATTGTAGATGTTATTTCTGAAATTGGAAATAGTCATTTTGGTGCAAGTTTAGGGGTGGTAGAGTTATCTGTTGCTCTACATTATGTTTTTAATACGCCCTATGATCAATTAGTTTGGGACGTTGGTCACCAAGCATATGGTCACAAAATCCTTACTGGTCGACGTGAAGTTTTTCACACGAATCGTATTAAAGGTGGTATTTCAGGTTTTCCAAAACGAAGTGAAAGTGAGTATGACACGTTTGGCGTAGGACACTCTTCTACTTCTATTTCTGCAGCTTTAGGTATGGCTGTTGCAAATCGTTACAAAGGAGAGAAAAACAGACAACATATTGCTGTAATTGGAGATGGAGCTATGACTGCTGGTTTGGCCTTTGAAGGAATGAATCATGCAGGATTTGAGAAAGATGCGAATTTGTTAGTGGTATTGAATGACAATTGTATGTCTATTGATCCAAATGTAGGTGCACTGAAAGAATACTTAACGGATATTACGACTTCACAAACGTATAACAAAGTAAAGGATGAAGTTTGGAAGATGTTGGGTAAAATATCCAAGTTTGGTCCAGACGCTCAATCGGTAGTTTCAAAAATTTCACACTCCTTAAAAAGTACCTTATTAAAACAAAGTAATCTATTTGAATCTTTGCAATTTCGTTATTTTGGTCCAGTAGATGGTCACGATGTGGAGGGATTAGCAAAGGTATTAGAAGATTTAAAACACATACCAGGCCCAAAAATTTTACATTGTATTACGGTAAAAGGAAAAGGGTATAAATATTCAGAAGAAGGGGATCCAACGAAGTGGCATGCACCTGGGATTTTTAACAAAGAAACGGGAGAAATTATAAAAGTTGTTCCAAAGTCTCCTCAACCACCTAGATACCAAGATGTATTTGGACATACTATTGTTGAGTTGGCAGAAAAGAATGCTAAAATTATGGGGGTAACTCCAGCGATGCCTTCTGGTTCTTCTTTAAACATTATGATGGCCGCAATGCCTGACCGTGCTTTTGATGTAGGAATTGCAGAACAACATGCAGTGACATTCTCAGCAGGTTTGGCAACACAAGGGTTGGTTCCTTTTTGTAATATCTATTCCTCGTTTATGCAACGAGCGTACGATCAAGTATTACATGATGTAGCGATACAAAATTTGAACGTAGTTTTTTGTTTGGATAGAGGTGGATTTGTAGGAGCAGATGGTGCTACACATCATGGATTGTATGATATTGCCTATATGCGAATGATACCAAACATGATTGTATCTTCACCAATGAATGAAGCAGAGTTGCGTGATTTAATGTATACAGCGCAACAAGAAAATATGGGTCCATTTACCATTCGTTATCCTAGAGGAAACGGAGTGATGTTAGAGTGGAAGACCCCAATGAAAGAGATTAAAGTTGGTACAGGACGAAAAGTGACGGATGGTACGGATGTTGCTTTTGTTACGATAGGACCTGTTGGAAATTTTGCACAAGAAGCAGTTGCTGAATTAAAAAAGGTTGGAATTTCAGCTGCTCATTATGATTTACGTTTTGTGAAACCTTTGGATGAGGTAATGTTACATGAAATTTTTACCAAATTTGATAAAGTTATCACGGTAGAGGATGGTTGTTTAATGGGCGGAATGGGGAGTGCTGTTTTAGAATTTATGGGAGATCATCATTATACTTCTAAAATTGTACGTCTAGGTGTTCCAGACACGTATATTCATCATGGTACGCCAGCGGAATTATATGCTGAAGCAGGATTTGACAAGGCTTCATTGGTTGAGAAAGCTAAGAAATTAGTAGGATATACTTCGACAACCGATCTTTCTCAAGATAAAGCAGGGTAATCCTTTGTTTCAGAAATATAAATACCATTTAGCATTACACCTCATTATTTTTATTTGGGGTTTTACAGGGATTTTAGGAAAATTAATTCATCTTTCATCCGAGCAAATTGTTTGGTATCGCTGTTTTATTGCTTTAGTATCCATGCTTATTGCATTAAAGTTATTTCGTTTACCTATTCGTATCTCTTCCAAAAAGCACTTTTGGATGACCCTTGGAGTCGGAGTATTGGTTGCAATACATTGGTGGACTTTTTATCAATCCATTTATTTATCGACTGCTTCCCTTGGTATTTTGTGTTTGTCTACGGTTACCCTACACGTTACTTGGTTAGAGCCATTGATATTTGGAAAGAAATTTTCTTGGACTGAATTTTTGATGGGTTTATTAGTAGTGATAGGTATATACATTGTTTCGGATGACTTCGAAGGAAATGAATTTCAAGCGATGATTTGGGGATTGATTTCTGCATTGTGTGCAGCATTATTTTCTGTTTTTAACGCACAACTTGCTAAAAATATTCCATCAACCGCTATGTCTATTCATGAAATGGGTATTGGCTTTTTGTTTTTAACAGCGGTATTATTCTTACAAGATAAATTAGATGCCTCCATTTTTGAAATGACCTTTTCCGATGTAATGTGGCTCTTGTTTTTAGGAATTGTTTGTACTTGCATTTCCTTCATTGTGACTATAGAAGTAATGAAAAAATTGGGTGCTTTTACAGTTGCATTGAGTATTAATTTAGAACCTGTGTATACCATAATTTTGGCAGTCATTATACTAAAAGAACACACTTTATTGGGTTATAAATTTTACATTGGAGCTACAGTTATTTTGTTGGTGTTACTGGTAAATGCATTAATTAAAAGACGAAAACAAGTTTCATTCATTGAATAATTTTGCTTTTTTATTGACGGTATTCTTTAACAGCCTTTCGTTTAGAAGTTTTTTTTATTACAATTGTTTCAAGTAGAAGTTGTATTACTTTTAACTAAAATTATTCCATATGAATTCGATAGATATTTTGTTAGTAATACCACTGATTTACGGCGCTTGGAAAGGCTTTAAACATGGATTAATTATTGAGGTATTTACTTTACTTGCATTATTTGTTGGAATTTATGTTGGTATTCATTTTTCTGATTTTACAGCAGGATTACTTCGTGAACACTTAGGATTAACTTCTAAATATTTGCCAATAATCGCTTTTACGGTTACCTTTTTAGCAATAGGAGCGATGGTTTTTTTCTTGGGAAAAACAATTGAAAAATTAATAAAAATTACTGCTCTAACACCGATTAATAAATTCGCAGGAGTGTTTTTTTCTTTATTGAAATACGCTTATATGTTGAGTACTTTATTGGTGATTTTAGAATCTTACGACGAAAAACTTTCGTTTTTCCCAGCAAAAGTAAAAAACGAATCTTTGCTTTATCATCCTATATTAAAAATTTCAACAAGTACGATCCCACAATTACAGGAAAGTACTATTTTTCTGAAAAACATGTTGTCTTCTGATTCCTCGACGTATACTATGAAAGATGTGAATCGCGCAAAATTTTTAGCAGATAGTTTGCATATACAAACCAATGATTCGTTAGAATTAAGAAATATTTTCTTCGAGTATGAGAAATAGCTTACTCTTCATAGTTCTTCTTTCTACTTCCATTTTTGGTCGGACGCAATTATTGTCTTTTACAAATAAATTCGATATATCGGATATAGAATTAGATGTACATAAGGTAGGTCCTTATATTGGAATGCAACAAGGAAAATATTCGAGTATTGAATTTGGTGCTGAATACCAACATAAAAATGTCAAATTGATTCGACCTACAACTTATTCTTTACATTTCGGGTTTAATTATAACTTTTCAAATAATTTGTTAGGTTACGATTTAGGGTATTGGTATAAAGCTGGTCGATTTAATTTAACGTATGGTGCAAATGCTATTTTTAGAACAGATTATACTACTAATGCCGTGGGATTTGCTCCTGTAGTAGGGTACAAGGTAGGTCAGCTTCATTTACAGACGGGATATAATTTTTTGAGTAGAACTAATCCTTATTTTCCATGTAATAGTTTTTTTATGACCATACGTTTTGTGTTGGTTCAATATCGTAATTTTAACTGGAAAAATTAAGGGATAAATCGTAATTGTGTATGTTAGTTTTTAAATTTGGTGGAGCCTCTGTTAAGAATGCAGAGTCGGTTAAGAATGTTGCTAAAATCATTTCTTTGTTTCCAAAGGATAAGAAATTAGTTGTTGTTTCTGCAATGGGAAAAACAACGAATTCGATGGAAGAAATAGTAGATGCTTTATGGTCAAAAAATACGGAATCTTTTCGTTATTTGGTTGATCAGGTTTATTTATATCATGTAAAAATTTGTGATCAATTATTTACGGAAAGACACGATGGAGTTCATGCATTTATGGATGAAATTTTCGAAGTTTTATTGAATAAATTGTCTCAACCACTCTCTGAAAATTATGATTTTGTGTACGATCAAATAGTTTCTTTAGGAGAAATGTTATCTACCAAAATTGTTGAATGTTATTTGTTAGAACAAACCGAAAAAGCTGCTTGGTTGGATG
>CANGOF010000079.1 GCA_947455515.1 Flavobacteriia bacterium | reverse complement strand
GTTTCTACTTGGGTAACGGCACCGCTGCGTTCCTTACAAGAGAGTTTATCCAACATTCAATTAGGGAAGTATAACAAACCGATTTCCTACAGCGCTAAAGACGAAATTGGAGCCCTTGTAGACGATTACAACAACAAACTGGAAGAACTCGCTCACACAACGCAAAAACTCGCTCAGAGCGAACGTGAGAGTGCCTGGCGAGAAATGGCGAAACAAGTCGCACATGAAATTAAAAATCCGTTGACACCGATGAAATTAAGTTTACAGCAATTACAGCGCGTGTATGATCCAAACAATCCTATTTCCAAAGAGCAATTAAATAAGATATCCGTTTCACTCATTGAACAAATAGATGCTTTGGCAAAAATAGCGAATGAATTTTCCAATTTTGCTAAACTACCCAAGGCTAACGAACAGGAGTTAGACTTAGTAGCATTTTTAGAAAGTGTGATTATCGTTTTTCGTCAGGAAGAAAAAGTAACGATACATTTTGAAAGTGAATTAAAAGAAGCAATCATTCACGGAGACAAAGATTTATTGTTGCGTGTTTTTAACAACTTGATCACGAATGCGATTCAATCTATCCCTAACGAACGCAACGGAGAGATACATTTATTTTTGACTGCAAATGACCAACGTTATATTATTGCAGTTCAAGATAATGGTTCCGGTATCAGCAAAGAAGCACAAGACGCCATATTTGTTCCATATTTCACAACAAAAACTACTGGAACAGGATTAGGTTTGGCAATGACTAAACAAATCATTGAGCAACATCGCGGTAAGATTTGGTTTGAGACACGTGAGGGAGATGGAACCACCTTTTATGTAGAGTTGGGGGAGTAAGAAAATTCATCTCAAGCTTTTATTCTATATATCCAATCTTCCTTCGATTTTTCGTTTGTTTTTCTAGGCTATCTTTCTTAAGTAGGTAGTTAATGGCTTCAAAAACATCATCGAACTGCTTATCATATTTAACTTCTAATTCTTTTAATTTTTCAGAAAAATCAGAATGCAATAAAGCAAATTCTTTCAAAGTAAGAAAGGCATCAATAACAGTAATATTTATATGAATAGCCTTTTCGCTTTTTAATATGCTTGAAAGCATGGTAACACCATGTTCAGTAAATGCAAAAGGAGTGATCGAATTGTTTCGTTTATTTTGATTTAATGCGGTCACATTTTGTGACCGCATCTGATACCATTCTTCTATGGTTAATCTAAACATAAATCTTTCTGGAAAACGAGAAATATTCCTTTTAACAGATTGGTTTAATACTTTCGTTTCTACTTCATACAAAGCAGCTAGATCAAAATCTAACATTATTTTTTGTCCTCTTACCTCGTAAATCTTTTGTTGAATAAGTTCTAATTGCATGCGTCTTTTTTTCTATTTTCTATTGAATTTAAGAAAAAAGATCATTTATTTCAAAATGAAAACAGAAATAAGTTTCTAGAATTGAACAGAATTTACTTCGTAACTGCTTCACTGTAAATTCCAGCTTAGAGGGAGCAAGAAAAGGTCTCCATAAGGAGGAAAAATTTAAAAATCTAAAAAATCACCAATTGACCTTCTATCCTTTTTAGAAGGTCTACCTGTACCCATATCACGATATACTTTTTGGGACTCTTGATATATACGGTATTTTTCAACTTCTTCGATTGGAGTAATGTCTTCTAGGTAAGTTGCGACTAATTTTGGTCCAACACGTTTATCTAATAATTCCAACACACGGTAGGAAAACACAGCACTGTTTTTATGGAAATTTACGATGTCCCCAACTTTCACTTCTTTGGAAGGTTTTACTTCCATTTCATTAATACGAATCTTGCTTTTAGAAACTAACTCTGTTGCTATGGAACGTGTTTTCGTTAATCTTACCGCCCAAGCGTATTTATCGATTCTGTGTGCCATTTATTTTCCGGTAAATAATTTAGAAGGATCTATACCCCATGCATCAAATGCTTTATATAATTCTTTTTCCATAGATAAAGGATGCTCGTATTCTGGATTTTTATAAATCGCATAGGAACATGGATCATACAATACAGACACATCAAAACGTTTAGCGTCTATTTCTGTTTTCAAAAAATGGATATAATCATCATTCAAAATCAAAGCAGGATTAGTTTGCCAAATATGCGTAAAAGTAATGCCTATTGCAAACTCATACTTACGATATTGTTTTTTGGTTAGTCGTTCTTTTATACCTACCAATTGATGCGTTTGTAATAAATAGTTAATCGTGTCAAAATTCTGAACAAACAAACTCGTTCTAATCCTTGCATTAATAGAATCAGAACCTAAATGAGATTGATCTCTTTTTAACTTTCGCTTAAATGTATCATGCAGTTGCTCATCAGTTAACTGTGCATTTATTTGAAGCGCAAAAAAAGAAATAAATAGTAGAAGGAGTATTTTCATAATAAAATTTAATTGACTTTACTAAACGTACAAAATTAAAAAATAGTACAAAAAAACCTCAATCTTAACCGATTGAGGTAAATTTAATAAGTAAATGATTAATTAATCATTGGTGCTTGTAAAAAATGAATTTTTCGAGGCAAACAAAAAATTAAATCCGCAGTTTACTTCAGTAAATGAGGAATTTGATTTTGCAGTTCAACGAAGAAAAAACAGTTTTTAGAAGTATCAATTAATGAACTGCTGGAGCGTAATCTTTTGTCCCAAGATCATGCAACATCTTCGTATGCTCTTTAATTGCTCCAAAAAATGTTTTATAAGAATAATAAGGTAAGCTATACTCTGAAGCTGTTTTCTTAACGATTTCAGATAATTTTTTGTAGTGCATATGACTAATGTTTGGGAACAAGTGGTGTTCTACTTGAAAATTCAAACCACCAACAAACCAAGAAAAGAACTTCGCTTTAGGAGCAAAGTTTGCAGTATTGTATAATTGATTAACAGCCCAATCTGCTTCAACAACACCAGATTCATTTGGCATTGGGTACGTAGAGGTAGGCACAACGTGCGCTGGTTGGAAAATCGCTGCTAAAGAAACTCCAGCAATAAAGTGCATCATTAAGAAACAAAGAATAGTACCATACCAAGGAAGAATATTTAAAGTCAATGGTAAACTAAAGATAATGATGAAATAAATAACTTTCGTCGTGATAATCTGACGAATTAATTTCGCGTAAGTAATATTTTGAGTTTTCAATAAGTTTTGACGGTTAAATCGAGCAGCTTGAATAAAATCTTTAGCTGTACACCACATCAACGTCATCATACCATAGAAAAACCAAGCATAAATATGTTGAAAACGGTGGATTGGTAAACGTTCAGCTCTTGGTGTAAAACGCATTACTTTTCCTGGATCAATGTCTTCATCGTAACCAGTAACATTTGTGTAAGTATGGTGAAGAACGTTGTGTTGAATTCTCCAGTTTACATCCGAACCACCAACGCCATTAATTACCATTCCTAACAATTTGTTTACTCGATCGTTTTTAGAATAAGCGCCATGATTAGCGTCATGCATAATAGACAAACCTACACCAGCCATTCCAAACCCCATTAATGCCCACATTAAAACAGTCATTAATGTATTTTCAGCAAAAACAGTATTTATTAAAATAAAAGGAACAACATATAATGAAATCATAAAAACAGTTTTAAAAACCATTCCTTTATTTCCAAATCGAGAAACATTATTCTCTTTAAAGTACTCCCTAACACGTTGTTGCAAGGTTTTATAAAACTCTGCATTAGTATTTGATTCGAAGGTAATTGTAGGGCGTTCCATAATATTCTATTAAAATTAATGTACAAAGATACGCCATTTTTTTAGGTGAACAATTAAAATAAGATAAAGCTTAGGATTAGACATAGTAAATACCGCTTTTAAGGTACATGGTGAGTACAAATAATTACTTACTGAGATTACTACAATTTATTTTAAAGAAATACCTATGGTTTGAAACCTTTTAAAATTAGTCTCGTAAACAGACTATTAGTGTTTTTTACGTAAATTAACGTATTTCATTTTTTGTATCCAAAAATGTTATTATTAGAAATTGATCTTGTTGCTATTTACCATCAAATACCCATCTTTTTCAAATGGTTGTTTTTTATCTATTTTCTGACATTAGCAGCTTCTTACATCGTAATGATGTATGTTTCCAGATTAGCGATTATTGATCATAAGCGTGTGAATAGTTTTATAGACTATGATACTATTTTAGACTCTCCTGTTCAACCCTCACTTTCTATTATAGCTCCAGCATACAATGAATGTAAAACCATAGTTGAAAACATCAATTCATTACTGTCCATGAAATACCTTAACTATGAGGTAATCATTGTAAATGATGGAAGTACCGATGAAACCATGGAATTTATTATTCCAGCCTTTGAATTGGAAAAAATAGAATATAACTATACTGCAAGTATTGAAACAAAAACCGTTTTATCCATTTATAAATCAAATAATCCGGAATGGAAACATTTGTTAGTAGTTAATAAAGTTAATGGAGGGAAATCAGACGCTTTGAATGTAGGTTTAAATGTTGCTAAAGGCAAATATTTTGCTTGTATCGATGTAGACTGTATTATTGACAGAAAAGCTTTACTCAACATGGCAAAACCTTTTATGGAACACAATACGAGTCGAGTAATCGCTACTGGTGCGGTAATAGGTGTCTCCAACAATTGTGATGTAGAAGAAGGTACGATACAACAAATGCGAATGCCTAAATCTTGGTTAGCCTCTATTCAAACCATGGAATATTTTAGAGCATTTTTATTGGGTAGAATGTCCTGGAGTAAAATCAATGGTTCCATCTTGATTTCAGGAGCGTTTGGTTTTTTTGATAAGGATTTAGCAATTGAAGTTGGTGGATACGATCATCGGACCGTTGGTGAAGACATGGAACTCACCATGCGTATGCGACGACACATGTTAGAAACTAATATAAAACACATTGTTACCTTTTCTCCCGAACCTATGTGTTGGACGGAAGTACCTGAAAGTCATAATGTATTAAAAAATCAACGAAATCGTTGGGCTAGAGGAACAATAGAATCTTTATGGACCCATCGGAAAATGTTTTTTAACCGCAAATATGGCGTTTTAGGATGGCTAAGTCTTCCTTACTGGTTAATTTTTGAATGGTTAGGTCCCATAATAGAATTTACAGGCATCCTATACTTCTTACTATGTGCCTACTTAGGTTTTGTGAATTGGCATTTCTTCTATGCAGTATTGTTATTGGTGTATTTCTTTTCGTGTTTTGTATCGTTAATTTCAGTAGTTTTTCATGAATATTCTTACAAGCAATATACCAGAAATAAAGATATTTTAAAACTAATATTTTCTTGTTTTGTAGATCCTATTATTTTCCATCCACGCACCATGCTTTTCTCCATCTACGGAAATTTAAACAAATTATACAAACGTCAGACAAGTTGGGGGAATATGGAAAGACAGGGGTTTAGGAAAAAAAAAGCAGTGATAAATGAATAATATAAACGAACGACTCACCTATTTTTCGACGAGTGAATTTGCTTATCATTTAGTCATTTTTCTTGTGCTATTATTTGCTTGTATTTGCGTATTTACTGCATTCTTTATTTTGAATTTGCATAGGTCATTTCACAAAAATCGCATCTACTTTCAAAAATCTTCCGAACGAGTTAGAAACAGTTTACAGTACTTCTACGAAGAAATAGATAACCCTAAAACAAATGTTAAAAAATTAGTTCAAAAAACATTTGGCTATAAATTTTTCAGAAGTAAACAAGCACAAAAAATGCTTAAAAGATTGATTGTTGATTGTCATAAAAGCACAGAAAGTGAAACTGAAAAAATAAAATTAGAAAAACTATTTCGCCTATTAGGGTTTGAAAATTTAATTATTAAAAATATACGACATAAACATTGGTATCCAAAATCAATCGCCATTCATATTGCAGGTGAAATGAGAATGAAAAATCTGTATACTCAAATTGAAGGAATGGTTGACTTAAAACACCGAATATTACGCAATGAAGCTCGCTTTTCAGCTATACGTTTGGCACCAGAAAATCCTTTAGAATTCTTAAAAAACGTACAGTTTAAAGTATCGAATTGGGAGCAATTAAGTATTATCGACTGTCTACAAAAATACCGTAAAGAAGACATCCCGCCCATGGGAGAATACTTGTACCATTACCACGAAAGCATCGTTATTTTAGCATTAAAAATCATTCTTGTTTTTAAACAAAATGATCAAGCAGAAGAAGTAATGAAATGTTTTGATAGAAACAAAAGCTTAGCAATACGAAAACAAAGCATCATTACAATGGGTAATTTTAAAAATAAAAATTACATTCCATATCTAATTGAAAAACTGTATGATGCAGATAATATTGAGAAACAACTACTTTGTTTAAATGCAATTTGGACTACTGGTATTTATAAAGAACACATCGATGAAATTATCCCATTTTTATACGAAAATGAATATGAATTAGTGTATTATGCTACACTTTGTATAAAAACCTGTGACGAAGGAATTCATTTACTTAATGAAGTAATTTATACACAGAATGAAATACAAAAAAGTGCGGTTGTTTATGGTTTAAAATATGATCCACATTTAACGAATCTCTAATTCTTCTTGGATAGAGAAATATTCCCACTCAAAATACGAAGGTTGTAACCAATGAGTAAAAACCTTTAGAACCCAAAGCTCATCCTTGCTTTTTAAAGAGCTATTTGTTAACTGAATATCTGATTGTATCTGACATTTAACAATTGAATAATAAGCAGTTAAAAATTTATCTATTGGTTGAATTTTTTGTTTAATTTGTCCTAATTGATTAGAATTTACATGTAATGATTTAGCATCCTTATCCGTCTTAACAATCCAAGCGGAGGATAGCGAAACACATACATTCCATTTTTGTTTTGCATAATATGCTTGTAGTTCACTCAATCTATTTTCGTTCAAGTAAGGTACAACTTGGTCCTTTTCAACATAAAAACCTCCATCTTTAATATACAACATCACCAAGGGTAGAGCGCGATGATTTTTTAATTTTTTCCAAGTAAATCCACGTCGATCATTTTCTTTTTCGCTATCAATTAACGAACAGAAATAGCCTATTTTTTTAGTTGGAAAAGATTTTTCAAGGTAGGTCAAAACAGCCTCAAATTGTTCATTATTAGGCAACATTGCACCTTTATTAATCCATTCCAAATCAATATAAACTCCTGTATAGGTTAAGTTTAATCTATCCAAATAACCACGCGTTTCGTCAATAATATTTCTATGTTGTAAGAAAATTTTTTGGAAAGAAACAGACCCATAACTATCTAAAAACCATAAATATAATTGGACATTTTTTATTTTTAAAGCCTCTGAAAAATGTTTGAGATTCGCTTGATGAATAGAGTCATAAAAAATATTTCCCCTTCTAAAAACATATTCATTTCCTAAATGTAAGATTACCTCAGAATAGGAATTAGCTAAATCATTTGCAAACTCAATAACCCGAGTGGAATCTTCCATTCCAAAAAGGATTAGTTGTTCCTTTTCATCTGCAATAACAATTCCTTTGCTGTATACTAAGGAAGAACAATGAAAACACAATAAAAAAAGAAACAAACGCATTAATGAGAGAGTTTTAACAATGATTTCATGTTCATTGCTTTTTTATTTTTCTGTTTAAATAAACCAAATTGATTTTCTACTATTGCCTTTTGTTGTCTATCATTTACAGGTGTTATATCCATCGTTGAACTTATTTTAAATAGTTCCTTACCCGCTAAGAAGTACTCACCATACAAGTAATCCATAAATTCAGACTTATTTCGCATAAATGGATAGGAATGAACATTTCTAAACGATTTTTCTGTATCCAAACCAGTTCCAATAATGGAAGAGCCTATAGGGAAATTACAATAATAATTCCCTTTTAACAAAGCAATTACGGATGGTAATACATCAAAATGCGTTGAGATTGATTTGAATCTAGCAGGATTTTTAATGAGTGGTGACCAAATCAATAATGGCACATGAAAACGATCTAACTGAGAAGCGATTGGTATTTCAGGCATACGATGATCACCCGTAATAATGAATATTGTATTTTTAAAATCAGGACGTTTAGAATAAGATTGAATCAAACTTTTAAGCGCATCATCAAAATACAACAAACTTGCAAATGATTTATCGTAAGCCAAATTATATTCTTTTTTCTCTTTCGACAATTTAAGTTTTTGTTGATAGTTTCTGAATTTAGAAAGGTATTTTTGCTGTTCATTAATCAAAAATGGATCATGCGTTGATAAAGTAAGCATGACATCTAATCTTGGTTTATTTACATTTTTAATTTTGATTAAATAATTGTTAAACAATTCTTTATCTCCATAACCCCACGTTTCTCCTTCGGAAGAATTAGGCATTTTAATAGCCGTTTTAGAGAAACTAGCTTCATCGTAAATATGACCTATTTTTTGACGATCTAAAAATGTTTTCATGTCGTCAAAATGTGCATGTCCACCATAATAAAATGAAGATTCATACCCATTCGATTGTAACATCGTTATCAAGGTTCTGTGGTTTGGCATTTTACCTTTTAAATCCGCAAAACCATGCTCACCAAACGGCAACGACCCCATTAAGGTTGGTAAAACACCAAAGGTTCTACCAGTTGTACTTAGTACATTTTCCCAATATAGTCCAGTATTAGATAATGAATCTAAAAATGGAGTAAAACTTCCCAAATAAGCCCCTTTTCCGCTGTAAGCACGACCTAATCCCTCTACAACGATATATACCACATTTGGTTTAACTTGATCTTTTTGGAAATAATCACCAAGCACATTAGCAAACGTGTCTTTATGAAAAAAAGGAAAAGAAGAATCTAAATAATTGTGTTTTTGAAGGTTATCCATTGAATTAGACTTAGGCATTTCCACATAGGTTCCACCTACATCCCCTAATAAATAAGTGTCTTGAACACTTTCTAAAAAATAACCAGCTTTATTTGAAGCAACTAATGCAGAGAAAGTATCTTTAAAATAAGCGGAGGTAGCAACTCCAAATCCACCTATACAAAAAATGACAATCATTAATTTATCGTAGATATAAAACACCAGTGTTTCTTTTATAAAAATTTGAACTCTAAAAAACAAAACGGAAGTAACAAAGCCAAGAATAATAATTAACATTAATTTTCCAGGAGTTACATTACCTGACGAACCAATTGTACTTGAGATTTCATCCATGGAATAACCGAAAACGTCTGCACCTAAAGGAATTTTAGTTGTTCCAAAATAAAAATCTAATCCTATGTTTATCATAACAATAAGTATAGACATAACTATGATAAACCAGCGTGCTATGATTGGACGAATGATATACAAACCAACAAAAGGAAAAAACAAAATCGATGAAAATTTCAACCAAAATAACACATCATACCCTATTCCTAAAAACTGATATTTCCAACTACCTTTCGGAAACAAGAATACAGGTGTGATATATGCCAATGATATTAAACGAACTACAATCAGCATTATTACCAAGCATATAGTACTTGACAAAAATTGATTTACTACTTGATGTATTCTATTATCTATCATTTTTAAAATCTCCTACCAATCGTAATATCTGAAGTAAAAACAAAGCGGTTATTATCTACGACATACTCCTGCATTTCACCATTAAGTGAAACATTCATCACCCATCTTTTTTGAAAAGTTTTATTGTATTCTAAACGCATATTTTTACTTTGTAAATTGTAATAAATATTGTTTTTATTGTCCGGAGAAACACCATAACCTACTCTCAAACCAACATAATTTTGATCATCTTCAAAATATTTTCGCACTAAAAAAGTTCCAGATAATGAAGTTTTATTGTTATTTGATGGTGTAATAAAAGTTCGAACTCCCAACCAATAATTTCCAACATATTTACCAAAATACGCTGTATAAATCATTACATTAGAAGAAGAAAAATTTAAATACCTAAACCCCAAAGCCATTTCAAAAGCATTGGGTAATTTTTGATAAATATCTGTCCCTCCACGCCAAGCAGGAAAAATACCACTACCTCCATAACCAATATTAAAATAAGCATAATGGTACTTTGAAAGTGTAGGATAAGCATCTAATTCTGCTTGTATACCATTCGTTTTAAAACGATTAGCATAATTCATACGAGCAACTACCGTACCTAATAATTTCGTAGATCTGGCATATTGAATATTCGCATAATGCCAAGGGACTAAGACTTTAGAAAAATGGTCAAGCGTATAATTTATTGAAATTTTATTTTTGAACGTCTCTGGCATCAACTCGTATAATCTTTCGCGTAAACGCAGTGAAGAGGTATTTACAATAAGCGCATGTTGGAGAACTAAAATTGCTTCTTCTTTTCTGTTTAAAGAATTTAAAAATTTAACTTTTTTCAAAATGAAATTTTCATCTTCTCTATGATGTTCTAAAGAAAAATTAACAACTAATAAGCCTTGTTCGTAATCGTCTTTCCAATAAAGCAAATCCAACTTAGCATCTAACGCATCGTAATAAGTAGATTTTGTTAAAAGCACCCTATCAAGGTAAACCATTGCAGAATCAAAATTACTATCCCACATGAATGTTCTTGCAATCAATAGGCTTACGTCGTTATTTTTTTCTATAGAAAGAATATTGTGTCCTATTTCCCTTGCTTCGTTACGGTAACCGTTATATGCTTTATCTTTCATGACAACAAACATACTATCAGTATCTTGTGAAAAAGAACTAAAAGCAAACAACATTAAAAATAAAATGAAATAATAGAATCGCATTTTTAAAAAAGTTTGTAAAAGTACGTAAGTTTCAGTAAACATTACGCTGTTGATAGATGATTAACAAATAATATAAATAGTTTTATTGTTTATCTATTTTTACACAAACATTCTGAAAATGAACAAAACCAACACAAATTACTGCAATAATTACTTTACCAAACAACGATTTTTAACCTCTGAAGTTACAATTGGCTCAGTAAAAATTGGAGGTACCAATCCAATCCTACCTCAATCGATGACTACAACAGACACTATGGATGTGGAAGGTTCCGTAGCACAAAGCAAACGGATGATTGATGCAGGGTGTGAACTAGTAAGACTTACAGCTCCTTCTAAAAAAGAAGCAGAAAAATTAGGTGAAATTAAGGCAATTTTAAATCAAGATGGGTACCATAAACCACTTGTTGCTGATATACATTTCACACCAAATGCTGCAGAAATTGCAGCAAAATTGATAGAAAAAGTTCGTGTCAATCCTGGTAATTATGCAGACAAAAAGAAATTTGAGGAGATTGAATTTACAGAAGAGAGTTATCAAGAAGAGTTAATACGAATTGAAGAAAAATTTACTCCTCTTGTTAAAATTTGCAAAGAACACGGAACCGCAATGCGCATCGGTACAAATCATGGTTCATTATCGGATCGTATCTTAAGTCGTTTTGGAGATACTCCAGAAGGGATGGTAGAATCCGCTATGGAGTTTTTACGTATTTGTCGCAAACAGGATTACCATCAATTAGTAATTTCCATGAAAGCGAGTAATACACTTGTAATGGTACAAGCATATCGTTTACTTGTAAAAACAATGCATGCAGAAGGAATGAACTACCCATTGCATTTAGGTGTTACGGAAGCTGGAGATGGAGAAGACGGAAGAATTAAATCAGCAGTTGGAATAGGTGCATTATTAGAAGATGGATTAGGAGATACTATTAGAGTGTCCTTAACAGAAGATCCTGAATTTGAAATTCCAGTTGCTAAAAAATTGATAGATAAGGGAAATGAAACTAAAAACAACTTACTAGTTATAACTAATAAAACAATTACGTACAATCCTTATCAATACAATAGAAGAAAAACAATTATTAATCACAATATAGGTGGAAAAAATGTTCCTATTGTATTCGCAGATTTGAGTAAAAAAGAGAAAATTTCTACTGCAAATTTCTTTGGATTTGGATACAATTATTCCGTTAGCTTAGATAAATGGAATTTACAAGACTTAGCTGCAGATTATGTGTTTTTAGGAAATCTAAAAATAGATTTTGAAACTCCTGGCACACTTGGAATTGTTCATGAATTTAACACATGGAAAGAAAATTACGTAGACAAAAGTAATCACTATCCATACGTAACATTTTATGAAACAACAAATTACAAGTTTAACAACACATTCTTTTTAGAAATTAAAAATATCGATCTACCTATTGAATATATCAAAGAAAATCCACTTGCAATTTTAGTTTTAACTACAAAATTCGAGAATAAAACTCAAATTTATCGCTACGTACGTACTTTATTAGACGAAAATAAATTAGATAATCCTGTTATCTTAAAATACGAACACGATTTAAAAGATGTTGAACAATTCCAATTATTCACTGCTAGTGACGCAGGAAATCAATTTATAGATGGTTTTGGGGATGGAATATGGATCACAGGACCACAATCCTTACAAATCATTAATTCTTTGTCATTTGGCATCCTGCAAGCAACCAGAACACGTATATCTAAGACAGAATATATTTCATGTCCTTCCTGTGGCAGAACGTTGTTTGATTTGCAAGAAACAACAGCTAAAATCCGCAGTAAAACATCGCATTTAAAAGGTATTAAAATTGGTATTATGGGTTGTATAGTAAATGGTCCAGGAGAAATGGCTGATGCTGATTACGGATACGTTGGTACAGGTCCAGGAAAAATTCACCTATACAAAGAGAAAGAGGTTGTTCGGAAGAATGTATCCGAAGAAGAAGCTGTGGATGCTTTGATACAGCTTATAAAAGAACACGGAGACTGGGTAGAACCTGTTTTATAAATTTTGGAAAAATAGCTCACCTCCCTCGGTCCCTCCTTGAGGAGGGACCGAGGGAGGTGATATTCTTTAATTCTATTCCAACACAAAACCAAGATGGATTTTTTTAGCGAATTCTAAACAAATAGATTATTGTTAAATAGAATGAAAAAAGGTGACTAAATAACTAAGTCACCTTTTTGGTTAAATAAATATTCTAATTACTTTTTCTTGAAAACGTATATCTGAGAACTGAAACCGTTAGAATCAGATTTCATATTAGAAAGCCAACCATTGAAGAAAGCTTTCACAATACTTCCACCTTTGTACTTTTCAGAAAGCATACTTACGTAGTACGAATCAAATTTCATAGGAAAGATATTTACACATTCCATATTAAAGTGAGAAAACAATTTCTTGATGGTATTTTCTTGAAAATGGTAGAGGTGTCTTGGAACATCATAAGCTGCCCAATGTTCCTTATATACTTTCGCATCGTATGAATTCATATTTGGTACAGCAACAAATAATGTTCCTTTATCTTTCAATACACGTGCAATCTCAGCTACATCTCTTTTCAAATGATAGACATGTTCTAATACATGCCACATAGTGATTATATCTTTAGAATTTGATTCAATTGTTTGAAGAGTTTCTAATGGTTGTAATTTTAATCCGAAATTATCTTTCGCGAAACTACGAGCGTCCGTATCCGGCTCTAAACCTTGCACATCTAGACCGGCTAAATTACATGCATTCAAAAAATGTCCAGTTCCAGAACCAATATCCAACACTGCATTCCCTTTCGCATATGAACGAATTAATGAAACTTTACGATCCAAGGTGATTGTTCTAACTAAATTATACAACTTATTAACCAAGCCTTTATTTGTAGAACTATGCGAAACATATTCTTCACTCTTGTAATAGGAACCTATTGTTTCTTCACTTGGAATCGGATTTGTGAAATGAAATCCACAACCTGAGCACTTCTGGATTGTAAATGACTCTTGTGTAATCATCCAATCTTTTACTTGTAAATGTGTCTCGAACTGTGTATGATCACACACAGGACAAGCATCGTATTTTTTAACATGTTCCACGTGAAACTATCTCCCTAAATAAATTAATAATACTGAAATATCACTCGGTGATACCCCACTTATACGTGATGCATGACCAATAGT
>CANGOF010000078.1 GCA_947455515.1 Flavobacteriia bacterium | reverse complement strand
GCTTGAACCTGCATTCGAGCTACTGCTGCAGAACCCCCATTGTTTTGAAAGTCTGTTAAACGCAACTCATTGATCCAAATATTTCCACATTTAGGTAATCCGTCGTCTTTCCATAATTTATTATTATCGATAGCGGGATTACGCACCCCAATCATAATCGTTTTAATTCCTTGTAAGTTTGGACTACCTTTTACTTTGATATAACGAGTAGGATTTGCCGGGTCAACCATCACGTATTCGCTTGTATTAGTGATTGTCGAACCTGGATTCTCAGTAATGGAATTTCTTTTTTTCTTAACTAATAATAAGTTATCAAAATCGATTTCCATATTGTTTGCATCTGGCCAAATCTCCGTAGGTGAAGTGGTATTCCAATTCGTGGTAGTAAGTGGCATCTCATATTCGTAGTAGTTATCTGTAAAGTCAGATCCTAAACGAACAAATAAAGTAACGTCTTGGGAATGCAAAGGACTTGACTTTGTTATTTCTTCTGCATGCACAAACATTTTTAACTTCTTGTACGTTCTAACATCAAACTGTACATTTTTATAGGCTGCACGAGCAGATCCATCTTTCAAGTTACATACTTCAAACGCTAATGATTGCTCATTCATTTGTCTTTGTTGCACCTGTGAAGGGTCAATCTCACGTATAATTCCTGGAGGAATTACATAATTAATCGGTGAACGAGATGCATTTTCTTCAATATTTACTGCAGAAATATTAAACGTAGTTAAATTTGGATCTGTCTGAAAGGTCTCACCTGGTAAATTCAAATCTCCCAAGTATTTCCTCCATTCTCCACGAATAAATTCTAAACGAGCGAAACGAACCAATACTTCCTCATTAAAATCCTTCAAGAACATACGCATAAATCGAATCGATCTAAAATCGGAAATACCATTTATGATTTTTTGAGGTTCTCGAATAGGTACTTTAAATTGAATCCAACGCTCTGTTTTTGTTCCATTTTGATAAGTTTGAATGTTAGTCACATAATTTTTTCCAATCTCTAAATCTTTGGAACGTAAACTCACTTTGTATTGGTAGTAACTTTCTGATTCCGACAAGTTGTTATCTTGATTCAAATCTTCCACATCTGGTAAATTGGTAGCTTGGGTAGCATAACCTGCTGCATTGTATTTTGCTGACATTGCAAGGGATGGAGAGTTTCCTTCGTGTCTATTAAAACGTTTGTACCTTTCAAGGATATCCGCTTTTTCACTATCATACGTATCGCTTCTATAATAAGAATAGTCATCATTGGATGGATCGGATAACATTTTATCTTTTACAGAAGGATCTAAAATCGGATTATTTTGCACCCATTTCACATACGTAGAAAATTGCGATTTTTCCGCATCGTTATTCCATCCATCTAATCCTATGTCTTGATTTTCAAGTGCAGTTGGACTCGTATCAAAAGCATTAACGACTACGTTTTGCGTAGATACACGCGCCCATTGGGTAATGTCTAAATTGTCGGTACTCGTAGTTGGGGAACTTGGAAGTCCATTTTCAAATTCTTTACGCGAATCTGGCAAAACATCTTCTGAAATATTTCCTAAATTAAAATATAAATCACCTCCCGAAGGCATGATATTTTGATTGGCTTTTACGGCATCTTCGTTGAAAGGGTCAAGTATCCAAAATTGAATAAATTCAATATTCGACAACTCAAAGTCATTTGTACTTAGTGAACGCATTATTCCTCCCCATTTAGAAGAAGGATTTTGAAAATGCCCTAATTTGTCTAATACAGATGTTGTATCGTAATTATAAATCCCTCGTTCTTTTGGATAATACGCTAATTCTAAAATTGGAATATTGGTAAAGGTTCCATATTGTTGTTGAAGATTAGGAAAAATGTCTTTTTGACTTACCATACGCATCCTACTATCTGTCAACATTTGGGGGTTATCCTTGATATGTTGAGGTGTAGAGGAAGTCGCTTGATAAAACATCGGATCAATCAAATACCAAGCGATGTTTGCTCTTCTAAATCCTGCACTTAAATCTTTTTTTCCTGCTTCTGGGAATAAATCGGGTTGGTATTGTGGAATGGATGCTAATTTCCAAGCACTTTGTGTCCGTAAATCAATGGTGCTTTGACTACCTTCAAAATCATCTACATAGGAAATTCCTGAAGAAGAAATTGCTTTTGGAGTTCCTGGAATCAAGTGTGCAAATTCACCTGTAAACGAAATCGAAGATTTAGCTCTTGTAGAAAGCATTGGTAATAAATCTACCGCTTTTGTCAAGAAAGGCAAATCGTGTTTGAATGCAATATCAAACCCAATCATATTATTTTTGAATGGTTCGGAACCAATATCTACCTTTTGAGTTATTGGTCGCTCTGTCATACGCATCCAAGTTGCTCCAATATTAAAATCCTTGTTAAAACGGTAATTTAAATGGGTTCCAATCATGGATCTCGCTTGGAAACCAAAAACGGAATTACTTTCAACCGATACTTTAATCGGTGTGTTAGATTCTAACACTCCTGTATTTAAAATCTTCACACGACCTAAGTTATAATCCACTGTATAGTCGGTTCCTTCTACCAATTTAATTCCTCCAGCTGTTACAGACACTGCACCTTGCGGAACGTTTAAAGCATTCAATGGAATATCGGAACTTACGGAAGATTGGTATTGACCTTTGAAAATAAATCTGTTTTTTGCAGGAATTTGTTGTGCTGCTGTTTTCGTTGAATCGTATAATTCCGTGAAAACTATTTTATCTACCGTACTAACTGGTATTCCCTTGGCAATCATTTTTTGACGAAGCGTCTGACCAAAAGGTTCGATGGTTGAGAAATAAACACGTCCATTTTTTGGGTTGATTGTCCCTCCATTATCTGCCTTATTTCCGTTGAAATTTACTGGAGCAAAGTCAAACAAACCATCGGAAAATGGTTGGTTATTGACATTCATCTTATCCATTCCCAATAAAGAAACCAATTGTTCTTTATCTAACCCTTCGTATGGGAAAAAGTTGACGGGTAAACTCGTGGATGGATTATTATAGAGCACATCAAAACGAAAGCCCTGTTTGTCTAAAGAATATGCACCGATTGAATACACGTTTTTCATCATCAAATCCCAAATTTTATTTTTTGGATTCGTCAATGTAGGCTTTAATAACTTTAAGAAAAGTGCTGATTTTCCATCTACACCATCTGTAGAGAATTGACCAACTTGATACGTTTTCCCTTGGTAAGTATACTCGAACGCAACTGCAAGTACTTCATCATTGATTATTGGTTGATTTAAAGAGATATATCCTAATAATGAATTGTAAGAAAATTCTTGGTCCGTTAATTTACGTGCATTTTCTACTTTCTCATATTCCACCGTTTGTTTGAATGGACCAGGAGTGGTTGTTGTATTAGACAACGTTGCTACAGCATTAGAAAATCCTTTGATTTGATCTTGAGTCAATAACCAAGAATATAATCCATTGGCATTATTGTCTGGAAAAATAGAAGAGGTGAAATTATTTGGTCCAGGATTTGTTCCTTGAACATCTTGAGGTAATGCTTCTCCTAAATCGGTAAATGCAACGATGTTTCTTGTATTTAGTGTACTATTTACTCGATTGGTTAGCCAAACTTCCATTCTCGTGATATTAATTTGAGAATTGACTATAGGTAGTTGAGCCATTGCGGTATCATACGCATTTCTAAAATAATGACTTAAAAAATAGTGACGATTAGCTTCATAATTGTCCGCTGTCAACTCAAAATTTTGTACCTGTGCTTTCCCTGCAACATTAATTTCTTGTTTCTTACCTTTCGAAGAAGCTATTACATTATCAATGGTCAATTTACCAAATTTCCATTGTGTTTTTACCCCAAAAAGCGTTTGGGAACCTTGAATTAAAGAGGTGGTTAAGGGCATAGAAACATTTCCCAATTCTACCTTTTGAAGAATTTGATCTTCGTCTCCTGTATAACCTAATTTAGTAACATTCTCAAAATCAAAGGCTGCCTGACTATTGTAACTTGTACTTAATTTTAACTTAGTTCCAATTTGACCAACCAAATTAATTTGCATGTTCTGCTGAAAATCAAAACGAGTTAAACTACGTTGTGCAACTGGTAGAATCGGATTATCTAAACGAGAATGATTAAATCCCATCGCAACTTCAACCGAACCCTGGGGTTTGATAGTAATTTCATCCGAACCAAAAAAGTTAGCAAAACCTTTACCACCTACCTTTATCGGCGGTACTAAAGGCTGTCCTGATTCAGTTTGAGCATCAATCTTATCTTTCCAGTTATTTGCTAAAGATTTCTTACGTTCATATTCCAAATATTCCTTCAATGTCATCATCGAAGGATTGCGATAATTGATAGAAGATGAATCTCCTAAAGTTTCTTTAAAAATGTATTTTCGAAGAATAGGATCGTAAACGATTGTTTGTTTTAATTTACTCGGATCCCCTAAATCAAAGCGTTGCGGAGTGGTTTGTGTTGGGTCGTAAGTTTTCTTTATGGGAAATGGAAGTGGTTTAATGGAGTCTTGTCCATACAAATTGCCATAAAACAAAGATAGCAAGGTAATAAAAATCACCTTGCTACACAACTGTCTATAGCCTTGTATATATCTACTCAATTCTTACAATATTTTAAGAGCTCCTTTAATTATTTGCTCCACCGTTTCCTCTCCCTGACTCACTTTTTCAATCGCTTTTTCTGCATTCTTTTTATCGAATCCTAAAGAAACCAAAGCTGTTAACGCATCAAATCGATTTGTATTGTGTCCCATAGCAGAAATTTGTGGTGAAAAACTCATTTTTACCATTTTGTCTTTCAAATCCACAATCACACGCTGTGCAGTTTTTACACCGATTCCTTTAATACTTTGAATCGTTCGTACATCTTCCACTTGAATGGCATGTGCAATTTCTTCAGGTACCAAAGATGATAACATGATCATCGCAGTATTTGGACCAATGCCTGAAACAGAAATTAAATGATTAAACATTTCTCTTTCTTCTTTCGTCGCAAAACCATACAACAATTGCGCGTCCTCACGTACAATGAATTGAGTAAAAACTTTCACTGATTCTTCCGAGCCAATCGCAGAAAACGTATTTAATGAAATTTTCACTTCATACCCAATCCCTCCACATTCTATGATAAGCGTCGTAGGATTTTTCTCAACTAATTTTCCGTTTATGTGTGCAATCATTATTTATTTATTTTGTGCATCAACCACTGCTACTTTCACCATGTTCACGATTTCACGAACAGAAGCTCCCATTTGTACAACGTGTATCGATTTTTTCAAACCAACCAAAATTGGACCAATCGCTTCTCCTTCAATCATCTCTTGTAATAATTTATAAGCGATGTTTCCTGAAGATAGATTAGGAAAAATGAGTGTGTTGACTTGTTTATTTGCTAATGCAGAAAATGCAAATTTTTCATTCATTAAATCATTATTCAATGCGAAATTCGCTTGTACTTCCCCATCCACAACTAAACTTGGATATTTTTCATGTAATATATCTACTGCTTGTGCCATTTTAATAGAATCTTTCCCTGGAGAAGAACCAAAATTAGAATAACTCAACAAAGCAATTTTTGGAACCACTTTAAACTTACGAATAGTCTTCGCTACATTATTTGTGATTTCCGCAATTTCTTCTGCAGTAGGATCCATATTGATGGTTGTATCTGCTAAGAATAAAGGACCACGTTTTGTCATTAAAATGTATAAACCAGCAATCGTTTTCACATCTTTTTGCGTCCCTATCGTTTGAATTGCAGGCTTAACAACATCTTTGTAATTTCGAGTTGCACCTGAAATCATCGCGTCTGCATCCCCAGTTTCTACCATCATGGCTCCAAAATGGTTACGTTCACGCATGATTTGAATGGATTCAAATTCTGTAAATCCTTTGCGTTTACGTTTTTCGAAAAACCCTTTACCGTACGCAATACGTCGTTCTTGTTCTTCTTCCGATTTTGGATCAACGATAACAAATTCCGTGAATTCCAATGCATATTCATTGATGATTGCTTCGATGCGCTTTTTGTTCCCTAATAAAATTGGGAAAGCTACACCTTCTTCACTTGCAAATTGGGCAGCTTTAAGTACTTTATAGTTATCTGCTTCTGCAAAAACAACACGTTTAGGGTTGCTTTGTGCTTTAACAGTAATGTTTCTCAATAATTTATTGTCTAATCCCAAACGGTTTTTCAATTCCATTTCGTAGGCATCCCAATCAGTAATAGGATTTTGTGCTACGCCAGAATCCATCGCTGCTTTTGCAACGGCTGGAGCTACGTAGTAAATCAAACGCGTATCCAATGGTTTAGGAATAATTTGTTCACGACCAAAAGAAATACTTTTATCCCCATAAGCTTCGATTACTTCTTCTGGAATTGTTTCTTTTGCTAAGGAAGCTATCGCTTTCACCGCAGCCAATTTCATTTCTTCGTTAATCGTTGTCGCACGAACATCCAACGCACCACGGAAAATAAATGGGAATCCCAATACATTATTCACTTGGTTAGGATGGTCTGAACGACCCGTTGCCATGATAATATCTTTACGAACAGAAACAGCATCTTTGTAGGAAATCTCTGGTTCTGGATTCGCTAATGCAAATACGATAGGATCATTTGCCATCGAAGCAATCATCTCTTTAGAAACCAAATTTCCTTTGGATAAACCTAAGAAAACATCTGCATTCACAAACATTTCTTCTAAGGTTTTGTCGCCGCAAGTATGTGAACCAAAAATCAATTTGTTGTCCTCCAAGTCTTTTCTACCTGCGTGTAATAACCCTTTACTATCGAACATGAATATTTTCTTCACATCCGCTCCAAGGGAAATATATAATTTCGCACAAGACATTGCTGCTGCTCCTGCTCCTGAGATAACGATCACAACATCTCCAATTTTCTTGTCGGCCAATTCTAAAGCATTCAATAAAGCTGCGGAAGAGATAATAGCAGTTCCATGTTGATCATCGTGCATAATTGGAATATTCAACTCCTCTTTTAAACGACGTTCAATTTCAAACGCTTCAGGCGCTTTGATATCTTCTAAATTGATTCCTCCAAAAGTTGGAGCAATCGCTTTTACAGTTTGTATAAATAATTCAGGATCTGAAGCATCCACCTCAATATCAAACACATCAATGTCGGCGAATATTTTAAACAATACTCCTTTTCCTTCCATTACTGGTTTCGAAGCCAAAGGGCCAATATTACCTAAGCCAAGCACTGCAGTTCCATTGGAAATCACAGCAACTAAATTTCCTTTAGCCGTGTATTTGTATACATCATCTGCATTTTCAGCAATTTTTAGGCATGGTTCAGCAACACCAGGGGAATATGCTAAAGATAAATCTCGTGGGGAAGCGTATGGTTTTGTAGGAACAACTTGAACTTTTCCTGGTCTACCACTGGAGTGGTAATCTAATGCGTCTTGTTTGCGAATTTTTGCCATAATCTATTGGATAATTTTCACAACAAAAATAACAAAAAACAAGGATAAATGAACGAAAAATAGAAATAAAAAGGAGAAGAAAAATGAAATTTAAACTCTATAAATCAATGTCTTACGACAAAACGCGTAGTTTGAACTAACACATCGTTGGAATAGATATTTACCAAGTAAACATTATTCTTAAAATCAGACAAATCAATTTTTTTGAAACTATCTAATTCGTCTGCATAAATCTCTGTGCCCAAAGCACTAAAAATTTTCATTGTTCCTTTTGAAATACCACCTTTTACTGTAATATTCAAAAATTCAGAAGCAGGATTTGGATAAAGCGAAACAGTGATATTATCAGTATCAAAAACCTTACTATTAGATTGTGAAAACAATCCAGCAGACAAGAAAAGGAAAAGAGATACTAAAAAAAATTTCATCGTTCGCATTGATTTATTCAAATATAGAAAATAAAGTTTGGAAAACAAAGAATTAGTGAAAAAATTTAATGTTAACTTATTATACGATAACATCAACTCTTCCGTTATATATACTTTTAAAGTACATATATTCAAAATGTTGCCTATGAAAACGATTATTCTACTCTTTATATTTGCTTTTTCCATTGTTGGAAAAGGATTTGCGCAAAACGATGAAAGCACTTTCTCAGAGAAATTACTCTTTGTAAAAAACAACGAAAGCATTAAAATTGAAGATGTTGCCATCGATGTTAAAGTCGTAGGTTCGGTTGCCATCACCACGTTTGACATCATTTTTAGAAATCCAAACAACCGAATATTAGAAGGTGAACTTCATTTTCCTTTAGGGGAAGGGCAATCGGTGACACGTTTTGCAATGGATGTAAATGGTAAACTTCGCGAGGCAGTTCCGGTAGAAAAAGAAAAAGGACAACAAGTATTTGAAGAAATTGTCAACCGTAAAGTAGATCCAGGGTTATTAGAAAAAAGTATTGGAAATAATTATAAAGCGCGTGTATATCCAATTCCTGCAAACGGAACAAAACACATTGTGATCGCTTACGAACAAGAAATCAAACCATCCAAAGAAGGATTTACCTATACTCTACCTCTCAATTTCAGAAATAAGATAGCGCAATTTTCCATTAATATCGAAGTCTTGAAGCCGGATGCAAAACCTATTTTCGAAAAGAATGACTTAGAAAATTTCGTTTTCAAAAAATGGCAAGAATTCTACAAAGCACATGTAAGTGAAACAAACTTTAAAGCCTCATCCCCTATCGTATTTACCATTCCAGCTAAGAAAGAAGCTCAAACTGTACTTGTAGGTCAAGGTATAAAAAACACAACCAACCAATATTTTTATGGATACATACAGCCTGAAATACAACAACGTCCTAAAAAATTACCTTCCAAAATCACACTAATTTGGGATGTTTCCTCTTCAAATGCAAGTAAAAGTAATGAACGTATTCTTCAATTATTAGAAAACTATTTCAATAAATTAAATAACGTTTCATTGCAATTTATCACTTTTAGTAATGAAATTCAGTCGATTGAAACGATTGTAATTAATAAAGGAAATTGGGCTGTTTTAAAATCAAAAATTGAACTATTAAAATATGATGGTGGAACGCAATTGGGTTGTTTAGACTTAACAAAATATATTGCTGACGAACAAATTATAATCTCGGATGGATTATCCAATTTTGGGAAAAATGAAATTACCCTTTCCAATGCCCCTTTGTACGTCATTAATCAAAATCAATCTGCTGATCACGCCTATTTGAATTATATAAGTGCAACTACAGGAGGTAATTATATTAATTTACTACGACAAACGAACGAACAAGCAATCGAAATATTATCGAATCAAGTCTTTCAATTCATTTCAGCAACTTATAATCCTAATGAACTAACAGAAGTTTATCCAACGATTCCGACCTTGGTTAATCGAGAATTTAATTTTACAGGTAAACTTCTAACGAAAAAAACCAATATCACACTCAATTATGGTTTTGGAAAAGAAATAACTTCTTCTATTAATGTAACAATCGATTCCACTAACCAAGAAACATCCGGTTTAACAGAAAGACTTTGGGCGGTTAAAAAAATCAATGAACTCGACATTCAATACGAAAAAAATAAAGCATCCATTGCTGATATTGGAAAAAAACATGGTGTCGTTACTCGTAATACTTCTTTAATCATCTTGGAAACGTTAGACGACTATTTACTTTATAATATAGAACCACCTGTTGAACTCAAAACAGAATACGAAGCACGTATACAACAACTTCAAACGGATAAAAAAACGTTGCTCCATACCCAAATCGAGCAATCTATACGCGAATTTCAACAACGAGTAAGCTGGTGGAACAAAGAATACAATCCTTCTCCAAAAATTGGAGGAGCTTGGATAACTCAAAAAGGAAATACAATTGCCTTACAAGGTGGAATTATTGAAGGATCTGTTTATGATGCGAACACCAATCTACCAATTAGTAATGCGATGGTTGAATTAGAAACAACAGGAAATGGAGTAACAACGGATGGTCTTGGAAAATTTTCAATTGTTCTACCTAAAAATGGAACCACATTGGTGATTAAATCCCAAGGCAAAGAATCTCAAACGATTAAAGTTACTGCAAACAATATAATCGTTTGGATGGAAAATGAAAAACCAAAAGTAGTAAAAGTAAAAACTTATAAAAGAACATTAACCGAGAGTAAGAGTTCAAAAAATGAGGAAGTAGAAACAATTCATATTTCATCTCACGATCAAGAAGGAGATTACGTTGGTTTTGCTCCAAGAGTTGAAGAAATTCAACAAATGGCAGCAAGAGATGTTAGTGGAATTTTGTCAACGATGGAAGGAGTTAATGTGAAAAATACAAATCAAATTCAACAATCAAACAATAAAGGAAAAATCAAATTAGCCTCTTGGAACCCAGATACTCCATATTTATCCAAAATAAAAGAAGCGAAAGAAGTAGATATGTATGCAACGTATCTTTCACAAAAAACTGAATATGGAAATTCACCATCCTTCTATATAGATGTTGCTGATTACTTTTTCACCAAAAATAAAAAAACAGAAGGTCTACGAATTCTTTCCAATTTAGCTGAAATTAGTCAACAAAACCATCAAATTTTACGTGTACTCGCGCATCGCTTGGAACAACTAAACTACACTAAGTATGCAATACATGTATTTGAAGAGATACTAAAAATTCGTGGTGAAGAACCACAATCTTACCGCGACTTAGCGGCAGTTTATGTGGCAGATGGACAATACCAACGTGCTGTGGATACCATTTATAACGTAGTATTAAAATCATGGAATGGTCGCTTCCCTGAAATAGGAGTGATTACGACTGAAGAAATGAATGCCATCATTGCCAAAGCAAACCAACAAAAACAAATACTCAACCTCGATAAAATAGACAAACGATTAATAGCTCATATACCTATGGACATACGTGTTGTGTTAAATTGGGATACTGACAATTGTGACATTGATTTATGGGTAACTGATCCACGTGGAGAAAAATGTTATTTTTCACATAGTCGAACCAATATTGGAGGTGCTATATCACGTGATTTCACAGGTGGGTATGGTCCGGAAGAGTTTATTATCAAACATGCAATCCCAGGAAAATACATCGTACAAGCAAATTATTATGGTTCGAATTCTCAAACATTAATGGGCCCTACAACCATACAACTCGACCTATATACTCGCTTTATGGATACTACCGAGAAGAAAGAAACAGTTACATTACGCTTAACGCAAAACAAAGAGATTCTTAAAATCGCTGAGTTTGAGTTTAAATAAAATAACAAAAACTTTCTAAATAAAAAAATCAATTTTTTCTTGCAGTTTGAAAAATTAGTCATACTTTTGATTAAATAATAATCGTATTTGTTTAAAATATAAGCATGAAGCATTTAAAAGTAAACGACAAAGCGCCTGCATTCGAGAGTATCGACCAACATGGGAATGCATTTTCATCGGCAACATTATCTGGGAAAAAATATGTTATCTATTTCTATCCAAAAGATTTAACTCCTGGTTGCACAGCACAAGCATGTAACCTACGTGATAATTATAATGAGTTACAAGAAAAGGGCATAGCAATCATAGGTGTAAGTATGGACGATGTAAAATTACATACACGATTCATTGATAAATATGAATTACCATTTACCTTATTAGCAGATACCGACCGTAAAGTAATTGATGCATTCGATGTATGGGGGTACAAAAAATTCATGGGGAAAGAATACGATGGAATTCACCGTACAACTTTTATTGTTGACGAAAAAGGTATCATTATCGGAATCATCGACAAACCAAACACGAAAGACCACACACGAGAAATTTTAGAAATAATTGAAGGAAAGAATTAGAACGTAAACAATTTACGTTTTACGGGCTCTACCTTTGTCAAAAGAAACGATAAATAATAACGAATTAAAAAATAAGATCATGGCTAAAGAGGCAAACAAAGAAGTAAACTTAGAAAAATTGAAAGCATTACAACTTACAATGGATAAGTTAGACAAAACCTATGGTAAAGGTACTGTGATGAAAATGGGAGATTCCCCAATTGACGAAATTGAAGTGATTCCTTCTGGTTCAATCACCTTAGATTTAGCATTAGGAGTAAACGGTTTCCCTAAAGGAAGAATCGTTGAAATATATGGTCCAGAGTCTTCTGGTAAAACAACCTTAGCAATACATGCTATTGCGGAATGTCAAAAAAATGGTGGAATCGCCGCATTCATTGATGCAGAGCATGCCTTCGACCAATTTTACGCAAGAAAATTAGGCGTTGATATTGACAACTTATTAATCTCTCAACCAGATAATGGTGAACAAGCATTAGAAATCGCGGATAACTTGATTCGTTCTGGAGCTATCGACTTAATCGTGGTGGATTCAGTAGCAGCCTTAACTCCAAAAGCAGAAATTGAAGGAGAAATGGGAGATTCACAAATGGGTCTACAAGCACGTTTGATGTCGAAAGCATTAAGAAAATTAACTGGTTCTATTTCAAAAGCGAAATGTTCTTGTATTTTCATCAACCAATTACGTGATAAAATCGGTGTAATGTTTGGTAACCCAGAAACTACTACTGGTGGTAACGCTTTGAAATTCTATGCTTCTGTACGTTTAGATATTCGTCGTGCAGCACAATTAAAAGATGGAGAAGAAGTTATCGGTAACCGTGTGAAAGTGAAAGTGGTTAAAAACAAAGTTGCTCCACCATTCCGTAAAGCAGAGTTCGACATCATGTATGGTGCAGGAATTTCTAAAGTTGGTGAAATCATTGACCTTGGAGTTGACCTAAACATCATCAAGAAAAGTGGTTCATGGTTCTCCTACGGAGAAACAAAACTAGGTCAAGGTAGAGATTCTGTAAAATCCATCTTATCAGACAACCCAGAATTGATGTTAGAATTGGAAGGTTTAATCAAAGATGCTTTGACTAAACCTGAAGCAAAAGAACTAATATTAGGAGAGTAAGGATGTTGCATGCAACATCCCAAAACAAGAACGGGAACCTAAAGGTTCCCGTTCTTGTTTTGATCATCGCATCAAAATCCGAGCAGTTTGTTCGGATTTTTGCGTTACTATAATCTGCTTATCAACAGTTACTCTATCAATCGTCTTTTGATCATAATGACGTATAGTAACCAATTCGAATCCTTCTTCTACAGAAATTAAATAATCCTTTTCTAAAATTTGAAAAAGATCTTTAATCACATTCTGCTTATTATCAATTACAAAATCAAAACTTATAGCAGAATTTTGCATCAAATTAATATGTACCCCAGCACGAGATAATACATCAAAAAGTTGACTTAAATTATCTTCTGCAATAAAAGAAAAATCTTTAGGAGTAATTCCAACTTTAATTTGATTCATCTTAAAAATAAATGAAGGAACAAGATGATCAAATTCAGTAGAAGCAGAAATTTCAGTCCCTTCAGCATGTGGATCAAGGAAAGATTTAACATACAAAGGAATATTTTTATTTTGTAGTGGTTTAATCGTTTTAGGATGAATAACCGTCGCACCATAATAAGCTAACTCAATAGCTTCTTGAAAGGAAATCTGATTAAGTTTAATAGTCTCATCAAACCATTTTGGATCTGCATTTAACATACCTGGAACATCTTTCCATATTGTAACACTTTTCGCCTGTAAACAATAGGCAAAAATACCAGCTGTATAATCAGAACCTTCGCGACCAAGTGTAGTTGTCAAACCTTCAGTTGTAGAACCAATAAATCCTTGTGTTACAACTGTATCCGAATTTTTAAATATTGGATTAACAATACTGGTAATCAAATCCTCAGTTTTATTCCAATCAACAGTACCATTTCTATAGGTGTTATCCGTACGTATACATAAACGGACATCCAACCAAGCAGCTTTTTCGGTTTGTTCTAACAAATAACATTCAACAATTTTGGTAGATAACATTTCTCCTAAAGAAACTATTTGATCGTACACAAAATCATAATTTTCAGAGAGTGGTTGAGACAATTTATTCAATAAAACTTCG
>CANGOF010000077.1 GCA_947455515.1 Flavobacteriia bacterium | reverse complement strand
TGTGCATGTTTAACCAACGAATCATGTGATGCTTTTTGAGTAGAATATTGATGATTCACATAAAAGAAAATGAGTAATATTAAGCAAGGTAAAATAATAAGTTTTTGTTTTTTGGAAAAAGAATAGGGAGTAAATTTTGTCTGGACATTCTGGTTTAAATCAGATTGAATTATAGACTGTTCAATTGCTAATGAATCAATTAATTTCTTTGGGGTATTTGTATTGATAACTAGTTGTTTAAAAGTTCCGTTTTCAGTTGTGAAATCTAGAATTACAGAGTTTTCAGTTGAAACTACTTGTTTGATATTCTTGAATTGAATGCGATGGATAACATCATTTTTATGTAGAAAATACGCGTAGAAAGCTGAACTTTTTAACCATATTTCATGTGATGTTACCAGAACTTCGAGGACTTTTCTACCCCCGCTTAGTTTAGATTTAAACGATTTTGTGGAATATGCTGAACTATTTTTTTCAATGTATTTGATGTCTTCTTGTGAAATATTCGGGAAAATGGATACTATTTTTCTTCCTTTTAGGAATAAAAATGTAATTAATCCTATTGCTAGACAAACCCATATAAGAGCGAGGGGTAAAAATAGCTGCATTGAAATTTGAAATCGTTAAATGAATAATTGATTCAAAAATAGCATTTTAAAAAATTATAGTACAAACTTTTTCGTATTTGGGAATAAATGTGCGACTCCCCTGGAGTCGTTTTTGATGAGAGCTTGCCTTTGGCAAGCAATGTTTGACCCCGCTGGAGTCCAAGCTAAGTATTTATCAATTTTCATATTCTTTTGGAATAATCAGTTTGAAAATGAGGTAAATTATTGAAGATACTAAGTTGGTTCCATACATACCAAGTTGTCGGTTTTATCTTGAAATTATAAAGAATTAACAGAAACTTAGTAGTTTTGACTTATGCACTTGGAAAAAGATCGATGGAGTTGGCCTACAAATTTGAAGTTAGATATTTCGAAGTACTATTTGTTGGCTACTTGTTTGTCTAAAACTTCCAAAGAATTTGAGAAGAATTTAACGGAATGGAAGCGTTTACAAGATTTTGAGGAACTCGATTATGAGTCTTTGAGAATGATTCCAAGGTTATCCCGTTTGGTGGAACAATTTCAAGTGTTAGACGAAAATCAACCAAGGTATCAAGGGATTTACAAGAAAAGTTGGGTCTTAAATCTTAGTTATATTTCGGAGGTGCGTAATTTATTTTCAGAATTACAGCAGAAAAAATTGCCTTTTATTGTAAAAGGTAACCTTTCCTTCGCTAACCATTATTACAAGGAAATTGGAGTACTAAAGTCTACTGGAACAGAGATTGTAGTAAGACGAAAAGAGGTTTTACGTGTCGTGACTATACTCGAAAAAAACGGTTATTTCTCTAAAGGTAGATTTTCTAAGTTTTCTTCTATTCGCATCTTAGCTGGAGGTCGAGTTAATTTTGTTGGAAAATCAGGTTGTACGATTCAAGTTTCTTTGCATTGTTTTCCTTTTCATACGGTTGTTTCCAGTGAAACGATGCTCAAAAATAATACCCAGACGGTTGAATGGAAGGATCTAAAAGTACAGATCTTAATACCTGAATTAGAACTTCTACGTTTATTGCTTGTAGGAATAAGTGGACAACGAACTCCTCAACTCCAATGGATAATGGATAGTAACATTCTACTTGAAAAAGAAGGGGATGGGTTCGATTGGAATTTATTTAAAGAATTAACCATACAACACGATGTTCCATTATTAGCGGGGATAGGTTTGGAATATATGCAAAAAATGGGTGTATCAACTATTCCTACAACGATTATCAATGAGTTGAAAAGCAAATCCACATTTTATAGTCGAATCGTATTTAATTCCATGAAACGTAGAACAAAATTAGGAGTAATCTTACGATTCATTATTGTGCTTAAGTACGCTATTTTCTCTCGTTAAACAACGTCCTCTCGGTTCATTTCCTTCGTACAGAACTATTTCAGAATGCAGAAATTGAGCTGCATCCGCAGAGCCTTTTACTTTCACCGCACTTCGACTAATCATTTCCGCTTCAAATTCGTTCAACACATTTTGTCGGATGCCATTTACTCTCCAGTTGGAGCCTGGTCGACAACCTTTGGAAATTTCACGAGCTAACGATAGTGAATCAAGAAGGGCTTGGTTTGCTCCTTGCCCTTTAAACGGACTCATTGGGTGTGCAGCATCCCCGATCAAAGATACTTTACCGGAATGTTTAAGAAGTTCTTCCTTGATTAACTCTCTATCGTACACGGGATATCCTGTAATTTGCGTTTCCTCCGTCGCTGAAAGGATGGATGGAATCGGGTCGTGCCATTGCGTTCTTTTTATTGCTTCTTCTTTAAGTGCAGAAACTCCTTTTTTACTAAGGTTGATCGAATCTTGTTCCTCCATTGGAAAACTAAGTTGCCACATAATGGATTCCGCATCGAAAGGCATCATATAAATACGTTCGTGTCCATTTGCGGTTTGAAAAACCGTTGCAGAATCGAGTAGAGGACTATCCAGATTAGCTAAAGAAGATAAAGGACAAATCCCTAAAATTACCATGCAATTCAAATAACGCAAAGGAGATGATTCTTCTTTGGTGATTAATTTGCGAACAGTACTACGAATTCCATCGGCACCAACCACCAGGTCAGCTTTTTCCTTCTGTATTTCTCCATTTACCAAAAAATGAAGTTCCACTTCATTTTCTTGTTTAATATCGAGAAGTTGATGTCCCCATTTTATATTCTCAGAAGCTTTCAATTGCTCTAATAACGCTAGTCGCAGGGATTGTCGCGCAATGTGTATATTGGTTTTTTTAGGCTCTTTTTTTTCAGTAGAAGGTTGCCATTTTCTAATTCCCCATTCGCCTAGAATTTTACCATCCGTGCTATGCACGACATGTCGGGTGGAGACGATACCATCCTTTAGAACCAAAATACCAAGTTCCTCCATCGCTTTGCTTGCCTGTTGTAGCGTGAGTCCATAGCCTTGCGAACGAGCCTCAAAATTTTCATCCCGTTCATAGAGCGTAAAAGGGATACCTCTATGTAAACAAGCAACAGCCAACGCTGTACCACCGATTCCTCCGCCGATTATTGCTACGTGTGGATAATTTTCGCTATCCGCTTTTGGAGGTTTTTCAGAACGAATGATTCCGGTTCCGTTGCAATGCGAACAAGGGATGAGGTTCGCTTTAGGTCGAACAGGAGGGGGGGTAGTTCCATTCGATTTTTGAAACGTTTCTACTTCTTTTTGGTACGCAATTTTTACTTTTTTACGCAGTCGGATACTCGTTTTTCCTCGTCCGAAGCAAATTGGACAGGAGCGCCAGTTCGTAATAAGGTTGTTTTGCGGTGTCAAGTGAAGCGTTTTTTGGAATAGGAATTAATTAGTCTAATAACTTAACAGTTACAATTTTCAACTCTTCTTTATCAATTTTATCGTTTAGGTTTTTATCGTAGAAAAAAACCAAATAGAAAGTGGATTTCTTAAAATCTTTAATTTTCATTTCTTTAGCTTTAAAGTTTACGCCAAAAATTTTCCATTCAAGTTCTACTAAGTCTTTGTATTTTGAAATAAAGTACGCTCTTTTGTCTTTTTGATTTTCAAACATGAGGTAATGATGCGCATGTTGTGAAAAATAAATAATGTCATACATTTCATTCTCACCTGGAGCTATTCCAGTCCCAGGTTCGAAATACGAAATGTTTTCTGTCTTTTTTTCGTTTTTAAGAACGATGGTATCTTTTGCATCCGTTAGCGCTGCAACGCGCATTGCATAAAATTTTGATTTGTCACTATCGTAAGGTTTGGAGAAATAACGAATAGAAAATTGATTTTTCTTTAAATAAACGATATCTGAGGATTTAGTAATGGTATAGGTACTATCACCTTGAATAAATTGAATGGCATTCGTGTTTTTTTCTTGACTCCATAATGTGTTTGAAAATGTACACAAGCAAAGAATACTTGCAACTAGATTGGTGATTAAATTTGATTTTTTCATTGTTTTACAAGGTATAAGATTTTGTGAATTTATTATTAAACTAAATTATCTATTTTTTTTATTTCTTCCTAAATGAATAATACCAATTAAACTTGGTAGAAGTAAGGCTAATATCATCACTTTGTATCGCACGATTGCGCCAATAATAGGGACGGTCCAACCGATAAATACGGCTAATAAAACACAAAACGATACTATCATAGCAAGGTAAACGCGTTGTTGTCGATTTGTATTTTTTACGTACAAACCTGCAACAAGAAGTAAGCCTAGAAGCAGGTGATTTTCAATTACGGATAACCACATCCAAATGGAAGTTGCATTGGCTGGAGAGGGGAGTAAAAATACGTTGTATATAGCATTTGGAATTGCTTTTAATAAGGTTACATAGGTGCCGTCCAGTATCGGAAGTTCGATTTTACTTCCTGCATGCATTTCGTTCGCTACCAAGATTAAATCGTTTTGCTTGAATTGTAAGTTTGCCATAAAATTGACAGAAGGAACTTCAAATAATAAATAGAGGTAAACAAAATGAATGAGTAAGGTATAAATCCACCAATATGGAGTCTTCCATTTCGTGAAAAGTAAAAAAGATACGAATCCTGGGATTATCGCTATTAGTAGATAGACTTTAAGTATGAATAGAAGGTAAACGGACAGGAGTATAGGAATCACTAACCAATACTTTTTGGAGGATAGGAGTGTATATGTCCCTGCTAGTGTATAAAGAAATAAAGTGTAAATCAACGTTTCTTTTAATGTTCCGGAGCAAAAGAAGAATACCGAAGGGGTTAGAAAAAGTACGATGAGTACGTAGTTAACTTTTTCTTTTATTTCAAAAATTGTAAGAATAAAGCGGTAAAATAGGACACTACCTACATACGAAAAGAACGCAAAAAACAATAAATGAATCGGGTAGTATCCTCCCGAAAATAAAAGAATAAAAGCATGTGTTTTTATCATCACATGATTATCGCCAATCGTGCCAATTTCTGTTTGTCGCAACCAATAGTTTGTATGGATGAAGGCTTCATTCATCGCTGTTGTGTCGACTTTCATTCCAAATAGGAATTTCACATAGTCGCTAAAAGAATCAGCATATACATAGTGATAGATCGTATTTGCATCGTCAAAATATTTAAAAATGTCCGCCGTTTCTCGGTTTGGGTAGTAATACGTATACATCCAATAAATACTAAATGCTCCAAGGACTTTGCCTACAAATAAACCAATGTTTTTCCAATTACTCAGCGAGGAGATGCGTAAGCATGAAGTTTTAACAAGGAAGAAAGCAATCAGTAGAAAGTAAAAAGTAAAAAGTAGAAAGTGGAAAGTAGATCTGGTAGATTGGGATGGATGAAAAGTTACTCCTTGAATTTCAGAAGTGTTTGCACCAAGATTATTTGACAAAAGTGTATTCTTGCGTAGTTGAAATTGTCTTTCCGTTGGATTAACCATCAGATTACTTAAGTGAGGTACAAAGTGATTGTTAACTTGTTTTGTTCCGTAAAATATATCGTGATCTCGGGCTTTGAGTTCGCTATCGGTAATGTTATTGTAAGAATAGATATTGGTAAAGTCCAAAGCGCCACCATCCGGTCTACAAGCACCCATGGAATATTTGTTATGGATAAACGAATTGTTGTAAATTCGATCGTTTTCTGCTTTTTGGTTGATTACCATTCCTACAAAACAGTTCCAAACTACGTTATGGTGTACAGAGAAATTTTTATGATTATTGTCTAAATATATTCCTCCGCCATAGCGTTTCGCATAGTTGTCATGTATCCAATTGTAAGCGATTTCTGTGCCTTTTCCATCGGTATCATAGGTGTAGGTTAATCCCAAATCGTCGTTTAGTATACCACCTTCGGAGATTTCATTATGTTCTATTTTACTTCGTGTAAGTTTACGGTGAACCAAAACGCTTCGTGCTGTTTTAGATAAGGAGCAATGGATAACACGTTGTTGGTCACCCGTAATATTTAATGGCGCACAATCGATTCCTATCCAATCACAATCGCTAATGATACAGTTTTTTACAAGGTGTTTGTTACCCCAAACGGTAAGTCCATCTCCCCAGCTATGTTGAATGATGCTGTTTGTAATACGATTTAACTTTCCAGAAATAATAACGCCTTTACCCGACCAGTTTTTGGGTTGGTCGTAATCAATTCCGTTTACCTTTCCGCCATAACGATCAAAACCAGAATCAAAGGTGAAAAATGGAGTAGGAAAGTCGATTTTTACCTGGTCGATGCTACAATGGGAGCTATTGTCAATTTCCAACGATCCTCCAATTAGATGAAATCCTTTAATAGAAATGTATTTTTTGTTTTTTAGAACGATGGCAGCTTGTTTGGTTCGAATTTCAATGATCGAGGGGTCAAATAGTTTTTCTTTGGAATAATAATATAGGTAGTTTTCATCTTGGAACCATTCTCCTTGATTGTCTAAAAAAGCATATTTACCTACTAAAAATCCTTTTCCTTTTCCAAGGTAAGCAGTTTTGTGCGCTTCTGCCCAATAAAAAGCTTTGTTCTCAACCCTTATTTTACTTTTTTGAGAATGAACCACTTTACCATATAAAGCGACCAATCCTCGACCACAAATTCCAACGAAATGACTTCCATTAAGGTTCCCAAATTTTTCTATTCCTTGAACAATCACTGATTTATCCGAGGACGCATAGATGTTTCCCCAACGTTTTGTACTCAGTTCCCCTTCTCGTAGGTTTGGATAACAAGCTTGCATACTCGGTTTACCATCAACAAAAACTTGAAGTACTTTGTTTGTAATTGGAGTTTTATAAATGTTTTTTGTGTGTTTTGACCAATGATTTGTCTTAAAAGTAGGGGTGATAACTACTTTTTCCTTTGGAAATCCGATTAATTGTATTGGTTGATTTTTGGTTCCATTTTTTTTGAAAATAAGCTGTTCACGGTAAATTCCTTTACGAACATAACAGACATCGCCCGCTTTTAGTTTATTAATTGCAAATTGAATCGTTTGAAAAGGAGCTGCTTTGTTACCGGGATTGGTGTTTTTCCCTTCTTTCGAAACGTAGTAGGTACGTGTATTCCCAAAAAAAGCAAGCAATAAAAAAAATAAAAATACAATACGATTCATTCGTTCATTTTACTTATATGCCTTATATGGTTTATTTCCCGTTCTTCCCTCGTCACTCAATTATGGTTTACCTGAAATAACTGAATTAATTTATCCATTGCAATTCCTTTTCCAGGATACAATTGAATTAATTTAATCACTTCTTCCGTTGCTGCTGGATTTAAGCCCATTTGAATTCCTGCGTTGCGCAAAGCTTTTAATTCCTCATGGTGTATTTCTTGATCGATAAACATCAATAAACTCAAACGATAAAATTGAATTATACGATCTACTTCATTCTTGGGTGGGGTTGTAGCGATTTGTTTTTCAAATAATTCCAACAAGTCTTCCTTACTTAATCCTAATTGTTCTGCAATTTGAAGTAAAAATTCTAATTCCATTTCTTTGGCTTCCCCGTCGACTTTGGTCAGTGCGACTAATTGACTTGCTAATTGCGTGTTTTCATCCGCCAGTTTAATCGGTTGTTGTTTGAGGATAAACGTACTAACAATCGTTAGGATTTCTTCCAGCGCTTCGGGTAATTCTTGCTTATCCCAAGGATGTGAACTACCAAACACATGGTCTGTATTTTCAATGGTATAAAGAGGAGAGTTGGTCCACTGTGCAATTTCCACTCCTTCGTCTATCGAAACAGAAGTGTCTTTATCGCCGTGGATAACCAAATTCGGTTTGTTTAATTCTGTACACGCTTTTTCAATATCTAATTCGTCTTTATATTCCACGAAATCTAAGTATTGACTGTAATAGTGAGGCATGTCTTGTTTTGTACGTTCGTTTTTAACGTAACGAACTCCGGTTTCCTTCCAAGCGACCAACATCTTTTCATCGGAGAAACGAGATGCTACAGAAGAGATTGCTGCTAAAGTGATTACAGAGCTTACTCGATTGTCAGCTGCAGTTAACAGTGCAATACCACCACCACGACTATGCCCCATCAAGTGGATGCGTGGTAGGGGATTAAGGTGTTTTTCTAATTCGTTTAACATTGCCTGAACATCAAACTTCTCTTTCGAGTAGGTGTTATTCGCAAATGCTTCTAAATCTGGAAAGTCTATGCCGTTTTCGGTTGTTCCTCCATTGTGGGTCAGGTTAAACTTACAGAAACCAAATCCTTCTTCAATAAAAGCTTGTTCCATTAAATTCCACGCCCCCCAATCTTTGTAGCCTTTATAACCATGTATAAATACAATCAAATCTCCTTGGAAATCTCCAGGAATGGTTAAATCGTATAAACTTGCTCTTTTTTTACTCCCGATGTAGATCGCATTACGTAATGATAACATGCACTTTAGTTTTAAAATGTAAAGTTAAAAGTAAAAGTTGTTTCACCATTAAGAAATTAAGAAGTTTAGGATGATTGAATGTGTTTTTAGAAAAATGAAAAGTGAAGGTAGGGGTAATTTTACCATTAAGACATTGAGGATAATAGGAGGTGTGAGGTGTTGAAGATGCATTGAGATAAATAACAATCGACTTCGACTTTGCTCAGTCTGATTTTTGAATACCACATATTTGACACCGTCAAATTCTCAATGAATCTATACGAATCCTTCTCCCCATCAATCAATCTTAATTTCTTAATTTCTCAATGGTAAACCACATTACATCGTCACTCAATAAAAAAACTTATATGCCTTATATGGTGTTATTCCGTAACTCTTCACTCTTCACTCCGTCACTTCTCCCTCGTCACTCAAAACCTTTCTATCACCTCTCCACTCAACAACTGATAAGTCTTAAAGCAGTTTGCAGTCAGACAAGAGTGTACAGGTAAAATATACACAACATCACCAACTTTGTAGTTTTTTATCACTTCGTCAGTCGCAGAAAGGATTCCGTGTTCTTGCGATAAACTTTTGACATAAATACCGTCTAAAATTTCTCCCCAACCGTTTTCTGTTTGCGCGACAATGCGCCCATAAATAGTTCCAAGTTTTGGGTCTACAAATGCATCTTTCGCAAAGTGAACACCGCCACCATGCATGATGAGCTCGTTTTTGTCTGGGTGAATCGCAACAATCGGACAAGCCATAACGATAGCGATATCTTCTGTAGTATTGGAACCAATGGAAGTTTGTTGGATATCATAAAACACAAAATTTCCTGGACGAATTTCATCCACCATCGAGAAATCTTCAACCACACTACACGTAGGAGTATCACCAACCGAAAGGATTAAGTTAGGATAGTCTTTGGCGTAGCGCTCTTTGAATGGAAGGATGCGTGCGATACTTTCTTTATGTGTCGCTTCGATTTCTTCGTAAGAGGAGGATTTATAACTATGTCCCGCGTGACCTAAAAATCCTAAGAAGTTTAATTTGTCGCTGGAAGCAGTGCGTTCTAGGATTGCATCTACCAATGCTACGTTGTCAGGAAGTATTCCAGTACGTTTGTATCCAACATCGATTTTGATGAAGAAACCAATTGGGTGTTGTAAATGCTGTAACAGAAAATCAACTGCCTCAATGTTGATAATCACCACATTTAATTGAATCTTTGAAGCTAACTCATTGATGGTGTCTATTTCCAAGAAATTTACTGGGAATGCAACCGTGATATCGTTCCATTCTGGCGCAAAATAACGTGCCATATCCAAGGAAGAAACTGTAATTTTTTCAACTCCAGCGTCTTTAAACCAGCGACCTATTGCTAATGATTGATGTGTTTTGAAATGCGCACGAAAGATTACATTGTTGCGTTTTGCTTTGTCTGCAATTTTTTGGATGTTTGCGCGACATTTTTTTTCGTCGACAAGAAAGGTAGGTTTTGTGATCATTGGATAAGTTAAAAGTTGAAAGTATAAAGTTAAAAGTAGTAAAAATATTTTTTTTACCATTAAGAAATTAAGAAGTGGAGGACGATTGGAGGTGTGAGGCGTGGAAGGATCATTAAGTATAAACAACATTCGACTTCGACTCCGCTCAGTCTGACTTTACAAAAGTTCAGTCTGGCTTTGAAATACACAGTGTGAATTTTTAAACCTCATTCATTTGACACCGTCAAATTCTCAATGAACCTAAATATATCCTTCTCCCCACCAACCAATCTTAATTTCTTAATGGTTTTCCCCTTGCTTCATCATTCAAAAAAAACTTATATGCCTTATATGGTTCTATCTTCCCCGTTACTCATCACTTTCTACTTTCTACTTTCAACTATTACCATTATCTTTGAAAAAAATAGAAGTCTCACATGCAAGTAGTACTCAATAAAACGCAAATCGATCAGAAAATAACTCGACTTGCTCATCAGATTTTAGAGAATTCCTTTGAAGAAAAAGAAATTTTTATCGCTGGAATTGTTGGAAATGGTATGCGTATCGCGAAAGAATTAGGTCGTATTATTCAAGAAAATTCAGAACAACAAGTGACTGTTTTTGAAATCAAAATGAATAAAGAGCAACCATTAAATGAGGAGGTAACGATTTCTATCGATGCGAATTTATTGTTAAACGGTTTTATCGTGTTGGTGGATGATGTAATTAATTCAGGTTCTACCATGCAGTATGCTTTGATGAAATTATTGGAAAAACCAGTGAAAGCAATTAAAACTGTTTCTTTAGTTGATCGTCGACATAGAAGGTACCCAATCAAAAGCGATTTTGTCGGTATTACCCTTTCGACTACGATGCAAGAACGCGTAGAAATGGATTTAGATAAAGAGGATTATTTTGCTTATTTAGTGTAACTTATGATTCGTACAACAGAAACAGCTAGTAACTACGACGGACTCGAAAAAATGTCTACTACCGAGTTATTATCCAATATCAATAACGAAGATAAAACGGTTCCGTTAGCCATTGAAAAAGAACTTTCAGCTATTAAAAATTTTGTGAATGCAGCGTTTGAACGTATGCAAAATGGTGGACGTTTGTTTTACATGGGGGCAGGAACAAGTGGACGTTTAGGCGTTGTAGATGCGAGTGAGTGTCCGCCAACTTTTGGAGTTCCGTTTGACTTGGTAAACGGTATCATTGCTGGAGGTGACAAAGCGATTCGTAAAGCGGTAGAATTTGCAGAAGATGACCGCGAACAAGGGTGGAAAGACCTTGAAGAATACTGTGTTTCTCCAAACGATGTATTGGTTGGAATCGCGGCTTCTGGAACGACGCCGTATGTACTTGGAGCGATTGAAAAAGCAAATGAAGCAGGATTGATTACCTGTGGACTTTCCTGCAATGCTGGTAGTCCTTTGAGTCAAGTAGCACAATTTGCGATAACACCCGTAGTAGGACCAGAATTTGTTACTGGAAGTACGCGTATGAAAGCGGGTACGGCTCAAAAATTAGTCTTAAACATGATTTCTACTTCCTTGATGATCAAATTGGGTCGTGTAGAAGGAAATCGTATGGTAGATATGCAGTTGAGTAACCTAAAATTGGTGGATCGTGGAACTAACATGGTCAAAGAAAAATTAAACATACCGTACGAGGAAGCGAAGGAATTACTATTGAAACATGGTAGTGTTCGTGAAGCCGTATTAGCCTATAAAAATTAAGCCATGCGCATCGATATATTAACGATTTTACCAGAATTATTACAAGGACCTTTTTCTGCATCGATTTTAAAACGTGCACAAGAGAAAGGAATCGCTGAAATCCATTTACACAACATCCGCGATTATGCTACAAACAAGCAAAAAAGCGTGGATGATTACGCGTATGGAGGTGGTGCAGGAATGGTAATGTCTATCGAACCGATTGCAATTTTGATTGATAAATTGAAAGCGGAGAGAACCTACGATGAGGTGATTTACATGACGCCGGATGGAGAAGTATTGGACCAACGTATGGCGAATAATTTATCCCTCGGTGAAAACTTGATCATTTTGTGTGGTCATTACAAAGGGGTAGACGAACGTGTACGTGAAATGTATATTACCAAAGAAGTTTCCATTGGTTCGTATGTATTATCTGGAGGAGAATTAGCGGCAGCTGTATTGACAGATAGTATTATACGTTTGATTCCTGGGGTGTTGAACGATGAAACTTCTGCATTGACCGATAGTTTTCAAGATGATTTACTTTCTCCGCCAGTTTATACACGTCCTCCAGAATTTAAAGGAAACCGTGTACCGGATGTGTTATTGTCGGGTAATTTTGAGTTGATTGAAAAATTCCGTGAGGAGAAAGCCTTAGAGCGAACAAAAGCACGTAGACCAGATTTGTTAGGAGAATAGGATGGAAGCAACGATAGAACAAGCAAAAAGTGTCCTGAATGAAGGAGGGACGATACTTTATCCTACGGATACTATCTGGGGAATCGGATGTGATGCTACGAATGACGAAGCGTGTAAAAAGATATTAGACATCAAAAATCGACCTGAGAATAAAAGTTTTATTGTTCTGGTAGATAGCATTCAGATGTTGGAAAAATACACGGTAGAATTTCCTGAGGTGTGTTACGATTTGGTAGAATATGCAGATAAACCTTTGACCATCATTTATCCTAATGCAAAAGGGTTAGCGGAAAGTGTATTAGCGAAAGATGGTACGGTAGGAATTCGAGTAACCAAAGATCCGTTCTGTGTAAAGTTGATTCGTTCCATTCGTAAACCAATCGTTTCTACTTCAGCAAATATTTCTGGGGAAGCAAGTCCTGCGAGTTATGCGGAAATCTCCAATAAAATCAAGGAGAATGTCGATTTGATTTGTTTGGAAGGGGCAAAGACGTCTACGAAACCATCACAGATTTTGAAGATTGGGATCGATATGTCGATAGAGATAATTAGGAAGTAAGGGAGTGTTTTTATAGCGCAGAGATTTCTATGTTAAAATGCAAACTTTCATTTCACTTTCTGATAGTTTTTCGGTTACTTTTTTAATATATGGTGTTTTTCTGTTAATTACAGCCATAATTCGATGTACTAATTTATTTCTGACAGCATTTAACACACTCATTTTATTTTTTCCTTCACTTACTTTTTTTTGGTAATATTCTTTTATTTCATGATCAAATCTTATCGCACACATAGCTGCCATGTGTAACAATTTTTTTAATTTTTTATTTGCCATTTTTGACACTCTATCTCTTTTTATTACTGTTCCAGATTGATTTTGAAACGGAACAACTCCGGCATAGCACGCAAGATGTTTGGCAGAGTTAAAAGTCTCAAAATTATTTGTTGCTATCAAAATATTAAGTGCATTTTGAATACCAATACCTGGTATACTTGTCATCAAATCAATATTCTTTGATATTTCTAAATGATTTTTCGATAATTCATTGATTTTTAATTCAATATTTTCTATCGACTTAACCAATGTCTTCAATATTTGTTTGTATCCTTGAATTAATAGATCATATTCTTTTTTATCATGACTTTTCGATTCTCTTAATTGATTTTGAAGCGCAACCTTTTGTTCTATTAATGTCTCACGAATTTTCACATTGATATTAAGCTCTTTAACCGCGTCTAATGGCTCTTTAAATAATATTTGCTTGTCATTATATCTCACAGCGTATTCTGCAATTCGTCGTGCGTCTTGTCGATCATTTTTTCCACGCATATCAGTACTCGCGCGCTTAATTTTTAAGGCATGCTCAACCCATATATCAACTCCTAATTCTTGACAAACTCTTTCTAATGGACGATTGTAAATACCAGTATTCTCACAGCAAACAAGAATATCAGTTTCAGATATCTTTAGTTCTAATAGGATCTTTTTGATGAACTGCTTAACTTTCAAATCAGTATTCCCTATTTCATTTTCTTTGATCAATTCAAATTTAGATGACATTACTGCACAATCGATTTTCGATTTGGAAATGTCAATACCAATAACGTAACTTTGTTTCATATATGAATATATTTATATTCCACAAAGAGAGTTTAGTCTAAGCCCTTGATAATAGGTCCGTAACCTTAATTTCTATTTAGAACTTGCTCTCAAAGAAACAGGGGTCGTAATCTCTGCATAGGTCTAAAATCCTTGAAAAAGAATGATACCCCCTGTTTCTTGT
>CANGOF010000076.1 GCA_947455515.1 Flavobacteriia bacterium | reverse complement strand
TATCTCCATGTGTTCTATTTCTTGAACGACTTGGAGTTTGAAACTCATTGAGTAATCACTTTGGGTGCGTTTTTCATAAACGACTTTTTCTGCTTTTTCCATAACGATAAAAATTATGTATCGCTATTTCAGGACTAGACAATATTATGCAAAAAAAGGGTGTCACGATTACCGGACACCCTTCATTGTATTAACTCTTAATCTAACTATGATTGTTTCGCAAATTGTAAGTTTACATTTAACTTGATGTCTTCACCTAATACGATGTTACCAGCTTCGGTAACTGCGTGGAAAGTTAAACCAAACTCCTTACGGTTGATTGCACCTGTAATTTCGAATCCAGCTTTTACATTTCCATAAGGATCTGTAGCAACCCCACCGAATTCAGCTGTTAACTGAATTGATTTAGTTACGTCTCTTACTGTTAATTCCCCTGTTATTGTATAGGTATCATCCGATTTTTTAGTTACAGCTGTTGAGTTGAACGTAATTTTTGGGAAGTTAGCAACATCAAAGAAATCAGCAGATTTCAAGTGATTATCTCTATCTGTTTGGTTTGTAAAGATAGAATCTACGTTTGCTTCAAAATGAAATTCAGCAGAAGTGAAATCTTCCCCGTCAACCTCTACAGAACCTGTAAATTCTTTGAAAATTCCTTTCACAGTAGAAATTACTAAATGTTTGATTTTGAACTCTACTTCAGAGTGAGTTGGGTCGATAGCCCATGTTGTTTTTACTAATGTTGACATATTTTTTTGTTTTAAATTTTAATTTGATATTTCAAAGATAGTAAATTTTATTTACCATGGTAATTAATTTAAAGTTTTTTAACAGAAATTTATTATAGAGTTAAAAATAAGCTCTAACTTCCATACCACCAGTATGTATCATGCGGCTACTTTCGGATTTTCTACCGGTATATTGTATAGAAATCTGGAGTTTTTTAGAAACATTACGTTGGTATCCTATATTCCAAGTCGCATTGTTACCAGGTTTGAGTGCTTCGAGGAGTTCAAAACCAACAGCAGAACTTGCATTTCCTTGGAAGTTGATTTGTAACATAGAAAAGCTAGATTGTAAACTTCCTTTTTCTGCTTGGTTGTATTTTATTCGAAAAGTAATTTCTTTCACCGTTGCGGACTCTCCTGTTTTAACCAATTTGGTAGAAAATCGAGAATCGATGGTAAATCGTGTAATCGTGGATGGTTGATAAGAAATGGAAGGTTTGATTTGCTGGTAATTCAAAAAGAAATTTCTGCCGGTTGTATAGTCCGCATTTACTTCTTTGGTACCTATTTGGTAATTGGATTCAATCAAAATCACCTTTAATACATTCCAACGAACATTCAATTCATGGTAACGTTGATTGCGAGCATCAAATCCAGTGGCTAATAAAGTCTTTGTTTGGTTATCTTGGAAGATATATTCTGCACCAAAAATTGAACTCGTACGATTAAAATAAAGCGTGTTTCTCAAATTATAATTGGTACTAATTAAATTGACATCGTTGATAGAAGAGGCAAATGGATTCAAGGATGTTTTTGCGTCGAATTGGTTGGTTTTTCGGTTAATCCTCATTCTGATTTGATTTGAAAAATAACTTGCAACCTTTTTAATTCCTTCAGACGAAGACCAAATTCGTTCGGGCTTTATAAATAATCCCTGATTCAATTCATTCGAAAACGTTTTGGTATAATTATTACTTGGTGTAAATACACGAATGTAGCTTGCTTGATCGACGTATTGCGAAACTTCAAATTCATTTAAATCTTTGATACCATCGTGGTTATAATCGATCCAAGTATATACACCCTGACCATCATTTACTTTGATATATAAAAATTCCTTTTTTAGTTCTAATCCACTGCCAATTTCATAAAAGGAATTCCATGTAAGTGCACCTTTCCAGAAATTAAGGTCGTAATCGACTCTTCCTAATAGTGTATTTTCGGGATTTTGATTGATTAATTTGGAATTCGAAATCGTTAGTTCTCGGTAATTTAGAATAAAATTCAGTCGTTGATTTTTTTGAGAAAGAACGGATAATTCAGATCCGAAGGTACGTGCCTTAGCAACTGGGGTAAGACGACTACTATCCGATCTTTTATCGTAACGTTCACGGTAAAACACCTTGTAGTTTATATGGGAAGAATCTGCATTAGCAAGAAAAAACTGGTAATCGTAAAATGCATAGCTTGATGGATTTAACAGCGAAGAAGCAGAAAAACGATTTTCTTCTTGATCATCTTTATAACCTAGTTTGATTTTACCTATTTGCTGAGAAATTACTGCTTTGTGTCGTAAGTAACTATTTTGTAACGTAGCCGTTTTACTATCTAAATAACTACTTGTCCAATCAGCAGATAAACCACGTGACTTCCATTTTCCAGTAAAGACTGCCTTATTTCCTAGGTAATTACTTCCAATTTCATAGCGTGTAGCTTCCAAACCAATCGTACCCTTTTTGCTATGCTCTAAGTTAGTTCCAAGCGAAGTGGATAGTTGCTGTCCTACGAAACCTTTGTTTCTCGTATTCCAATCGCGGTCAAACTCTGCAGAACGATACACCTCAATATTAGTAAAGTTGGCAGATAAGTATTCGATTTCCGCTTTACTTTTTAATTTCCATTGTGCTATGGAATCTTTTCCTAATTTCATTTCATTGGTAAATCGAGTACGATTACTAAACCCAACATCGTTACTTTTATCTAATTGTGAAAACGTATTTTGATTGTTTTTACTACTTGCAAATTCTGTTTCTATCGTATTTGTTTTCGATAATTTATAGGAAGCGCCGGTAGAGACAAATTGTTTTTGCTTGGGAGTAATTAATAAGCGTATAGGTTCATAATCTCCTTGTGGTTGTCCATTTACCGGTGCTACCCAATGAAAGATTTTTCCCAAAGCATTAAATTTTTCAAAGACATAGTTTCCTTTGTTTGTACCAACATAGGTAAATGTACATTGATTATAAGCTTTTTTTGGATTGATGGAATATACTAAAACGTTTGAAAAACCAAGGGTGTCGATTTTTTGATACATGTTTTGGTTTTCTAAAAATCCAATTGAATCGACACTAAACGAATGTGCAAGTTGCAGACTATCCCCAACGGATGCAATTAGCAATTTTTGTTGATCCGACAAACTTTGTTGTAAAGTCTGATTTTTAGCATCTTGTTCGGAATAGGAATTCAACCAAAACGAAAAATTATCTTTGGAATAGGAAAGATTTGCTGTTGCTAAAGAACGCGCATAATTTTGGTCGGAATATTGAAATTCAACCACAATTCGCGCGTCTTTGGTAATGCTATTTCTACTTGTAAACGTAACTTCAGCCGTGTTGTAGTTAATCATGTAGTCGTTTTCTTGACCGCGGTTTAATAAACGACCATCGATATACACTTTTTCCGTTCCAGACAATACGATGATGAACGGTTCATTTTCGTTTCCCTTGAGTTTATATGGTCCCTGATTTCCTTCTATTCCAGGAATGATTTGTCGGGCGTATTTACCTTTGGATAAACCGACTGCTGCACTGGATTTCCAGTTTCCTCCCTTTAATGTATTCCATTGGTATTCGGTACTAATACCCTGTCCTCTTTTTTTGTAAGTCAAGAAATATCCTGGCGGTTTGTTAATCCAAAAATCTCCTGCGATAAGTTTGAATTTGTCGTTGTAGATTTGGATAAATACTTGGTCAAATTCTTGGAGTTTGCTTGTATTTCCTTCCGGTTGCATCGGGATGTTTTTATCGGTCACCGAAGCTAAAATTTTCAGATTTGGAGAGATATCTCCTGATAATTCTAAGTTTAAGGTAGAATTTAAGGAAACATTTTGATTGTTTCCAAAGGATAATCCTCTGGAGATACTACCTGATTTTTTGAGTCCTGAAGAACCGAATACTTCGTCGTACGTTTGTTTTTGGGTTTGTAGAAATTTTTCATATTCTCCTTTGTGGACCTTATAGATTTGAGAGGTATCTCTGACTTTGTAGGTCTTGGATAATTGAATTGGAAGAACTCGAAATTCAACCAAGGCACTATCGGTTGGGATTTGTAGAAATGAAATGGTACCTGTAGTTGGGTTGATTTCATAGTTTTCTTTTGAAAATTGAATTCCGTTGACAAAAACTTTAATGGTTGTAGGATACACCGTGAAGGTATCTAGGAGTTGTGGAGAAGCACTCGGGTACAACATTTTTCTACGCAGGTTCGACTCTTGACCAACAACGAAGAATTGGAAGAGGAGAAGAGAAAGAAGCAATAGAATTTTTCGAGGCGACTTCATTAAGTATTGACGGATTAACGAAGTTTGGAAGAAATTATTTCAGGAAGTTGGTGTATTGCATATAATGGCACATTAGTTACCCAAGATTCCATTTTGTAGTTTGAAAGTGAAGTTCTGTAACAATGGATCTCTGGATTTTTTTGCGCAAACGTTTTAAGTGATTTTGCTTGTAAATTTTCCGTTGCTTTTACCTCAATAGGTACAATAGATCCACTTATTTCAACCATAAAATCGACTTCTGCAGATCCACTATCATTTGCCCAATAACATAAATTGTGTTGTTTTTCGAGGTTGAGTTGTTGTGCGACGTATTGTTCCGTTAATGAACCTTTAAATTCTTGGAATAATGCATCTCCTTGAATAAGTGTTTGCGGACCAAGATTTGCCATCGTGCCTAATAACCCAACGTCTAAAATATACAATTTGAACGCTTGTAAATCGATGTAACTTTTGATGGGTAATGCTGCTTTTTTAGTTCTATATACTTTTTTTACAAGACCATAATCTTCCAACCAAGAGAGCGCTAATTCATAGTCTTTGGCACGTGCACCATCTTTGATGAGACCATAGATAAACTTTTTATTTTCTTTCGAAAGTTGACTGACAATGGTATTCCAAATCATTCGAATTTTTGGAATAATTTCGGCAGGTGCGTGTTTGGAGAAATCTTGTTCGTACGCGTTTAGTATGTTTTGTTGGATGGTTCGTACCCCTGTATAATCGTTTTTTTCAATGAAATAACTTACTGCTTCGGGCATTCCTCCAACAAAATAGTATTCTTTGAGGATTTGAATTAATTTTTGATTGAACTGCGAGATGAGTTCCCAATCTTGTTCTTTCAGTAATACTTGTAGTCTTCCTTCTCCTTTTGCCTCTAAAAATTCAGCGAAGGATAAAGGGTTCATATAAAGAAAATCCACTTGCCCCACAGGAAATGAGGTTTGTTGTTTGAGTGCAATCCCCAATAAAGAACCCGCACCGATAATATGTAATTGAGGTAGTTCTTCATTAAAGTATTTCAAGGAAGTGATGGCACCTTTCGCCTCTTGAATTTCGTCGAAAATGAGTAATGTTTCTCCAGGAATGATGGTGCGATTGGTAAAAATCTCCAACACTTTTACAATACGTTGTGGGTTGTAATCTTGCTCGAAGATACCACGTAAACTCACTTCTTTTTCAAAGTTGATGTAGAGGTAATTTTGGAAGTTTTTTTCTCCAAAATTTTTCATGAGCCATGTTTTTCCAACCTGACGCGCACCATATACCAACAAGGGTTTTCTAAACTCCGAGTCTTTCCAGGTGTGTAATGCTTGTTCTTCCTGCCTTTTCATGGTGTAAATGTAGGCAAAAAATAGATGTAATTACACTTTTTCGTACGACTTTTTGTGAAATTTTACACTTTTTCGTACGACTTTTTGTGAATCATTACACTTTTTGTCTGGAGTTTCGACTCCGCTCAACCTGACACTTCATTTAATTAATCACAAAAAAAGCCCCACTTTCGTGAGGCCATTCATATTTTATAAACTATAATTCTTTAAACATATCGTTCATCTGATTCCATCACGTGACCACATTTTTTACACGTTCTGTATTCTAAATTGGAATAATAATCTTTGAAACGATCTAAGAAATCCGATTCGATGTTCGTTAAAGGAAAACGGTAGTGGTGTAAAGGGTTGTTGCATTTTTCACAAAACCAAAACAAACCATCCGACAAATCAGTTCCTTTACGTACGCGTTCGATCACTAAACCGATCGTGTTTTCTGGTCGCACTGGATTGTGTGGAATATTTGCTGGAAGTAAGAACATCTCTCCTTCTTTGATGGTAATTTCTTTCTTTTCCCCGTCAATTTGAGCGAAAACGGTCATATCCCCTTCTAATTGGTAGAATAACTCTTCACTTTCGTTGTAGTGGTAATCTTTACGTGCATTTGGACCACCAACAATCATTACGATGAAATCGCCTGCTTGTTTGTACAAGTTTTTGTTATTAATCGGTGGTTTCAACAATTCTCGGTTTTCTTCGATCCACTGTTGTAGGTTGAATGGCATCATTAAACTCATATTCTTTTATTCAAATGTTATTAATACTTTTCCTTTGTCAACGACCTCTTGTAGTTGTATATCAATGGATTTTACTTTTCCTGTTCCGTCTGACTTCAATACATTTTCCATCTTCATGGCTTCCAAGGTAAGTAGTTCGTCTCCAACATTAATTTCATCACCTATTTTTACCGCTATCGCAATCACGCGACCAGGCATAGGAGATTTTAATTGGTGTAGTTTTCTTACTTTTTCTTTGTCTAATCCTAACTCAGCAATCAAAGAATCTAAAGCACGTTCTTTTTGGATGATAAATTCTCGGTGATTGATTTTTACCTTTAAAAATCCTTGTTCCATGCCATTTTCGACAATTTCGCCATGGAATTGTTTATCCTCAACGAGTAAGGTAAAAAAGTGTGCATCTTCCCAAACTATGGATGCTTTGGCAGTAGGAGTGAAACTTTTCCCATCGATTTTCCAGCCTTGTTTTGTCATAGTAAAGAATTAGTATTACAATATTATGAATAAAAAAGTTTAAATCTCTTTAAGCATTGAATTTAACTCAGAATCAGAAATTGAATTCTGATCAGATTTATCAAAAATCGTCATTAAATAAATAATAGAATCAATTACTTTGATGTGCGTAATTATCCTTGCTCCAGCTGATTTCCCTTTGGAAGTAATAGCTAAGCGAATTTTATAAAAGTCATTCCCTAAATGGTCACCAAGTTTAGGATTTTTAAGTAATTCAAAAGATAATAACTCTAAGTCTGATTTTAACGAAGGATATTTTTTTGCTAATTTTTTAAATCTCTTTTTAAAAGTAGGGATAGTTTCAATGCTATAACTCATTTAAAAAATCTTTTAAAGGAGTAGACTTCAATTTTCCTTGTTCAATCATTTTTAATTCTTTCATACCCTGTTTAACATCCTCAATTATTTCTTTTTTTTCTTTAGAAATTTTGACTTCAGGCGTGCTAGTAGAAAGTAAATTCAAAACCTTTTCTAAGATAGAATTATCCTCGATAGAAGTAATTTTTGTAATAATATCTAATTTTTTAGACTGAATTGCAACTGATTTCATGATGAGAAATTATACAAGTAAAGATATAAATAAAACTTCTAAAATTTTCTATAATTTTAGTAATATATTTGTAAGTAACTTCCAATACAAATGGCTATGCAAAGACAACTTTTTCAAGTTTTAACTTTTTCATTTTTAATCGCTTTTCTACTTGTAGGTTGTGGCGTTGGTAAAACGAATGTAAAGACAAAACAAACTGCGGGTATTGTAGAAATTTCTGGCGATGAAGAAGAAACTCCATTAGCACCTTATAAAGCAAGTAGAACGGTCCTTACTGACCTCGTCCATACGAAGCTTGAAATTAGTTTTGATTGGCAAAAGGCATGGTTGTATGGAAAAGCTACCATTACCGCGAAACAACATTTCTTTACTTCAGATAGTTTGTTTTTAGATGCACAAGGAATGGAAATCAAATCCATCCAACTGAAAGAAAAAAACTTAAATTACAGTTATTCAAACGATATACTTAGTATCCAACTTGATAGAGCATATTCGCGAGACGAAAATTATACGATTTTCATTGAATACATAGCTAAACCAAACGATCGTAAAGATGAGGGAGGAAAAGCAATAACAAGTAGCAAGGGACTTTTCTTTATTAATCCTACCGGTGAAAAAAAGGATGTAATGCCACAAATTTGGACACAAGGTGAAACGGAGTCAAATTCAGTATGGTTTCCAACTATTGATAGTCCGAACGCAAAATCTTCCCAAGAAATGCTAATAACGGTTGCAGATAAATACGTGACTTTGTCCAACGGAAAGTTGATTTCTTCTACCAAACATGCGGATGGTACACGTACCGATCACTGGAAACAAGAATTACCGCATGCACCTTACCTTTTTATGATGGCGGTTGGTGAATTTAAGGTAGTAAAAGACCACTATACGAGACCTGATGGAAGTAAAATGGATGTCTTCTATTATGTTGAGCCTGAATGGGAAAATTCTGCTCGTAAATTATTTGGAGAAACTCCAAATATGATTTCCTATTTCTCCAAATTAACAGGGGTAGAATTTCCATGGGACAAATACCATCAAGTAGTTGTTAGGGATTACGTTTCTGGAGCTATGGAAAATACAGGCGCAGTAATCTTTGGGGATTTTGTTTACCGTACAGACCGAGAGTTATTGGATAAAAATAGTCAAGCAGTAGTAGCGCACGAATTGTTTCACCATTGGTTTGGCGACTTAGTTACATGTGAATCTTGGGCAAATCTCCCACTAAATGAATCTTTTGCTAACTATTCTCAATATTTATGGGATGAATACCGTCATGGGTTAGACGAAGCGGATTATGGTAATGAAGAAGAAACAGATGAATATTTTGCTGAATTTGAAGGAGGGGTGAACCATGATGTTATTTGGTACAACCACGCAAAAAATGTAGAAATGTTCGACAAACATTCCTACAATAAGGGAGGTCGAATCTTACATATGTTGCGAAATTATTTAGGAGATGAGGCGTTTTTTGCAGGTTTACGAAATTACTTGCAAACAAATAAATTTAAAGCAGCAGAAATCGATCATTTACGTTTAGCGTTTGAAGAAGTAAGTGGTCAGGACCTACATTGGTTTTTTAATCAATGGTTTTTAAATGCTGGTTTTCCAGATTTATATGTAGAACAATACGTATCCAATGCTAACAAAGAAATCGTGGTTTCTGTTACCCAAAAACAAGATTTTAGTACTACGCCATTGTATCGTTTACCTGTGAAAATTGCTGTTTGGGACGATGCGGGTGAGCATATTTATAAAGTAGAAATAGATGAAAAGGAAGAGAAATTCCTATTCCCTGCGAATGGAAAAGTAAAACTAGTTCTTTTTGATTATGACCAAGTATTACTAGCAAAAGTGACTGAAAGTAAACCTACCGAACAATATATTGAACAGTATTATGTAGGTAAAAAATACCTTGCACGTAAAGCTGCATTAATCAATGGGTCTAATTCTGATTATCCTAAATCACAGCAACTTATTTTAGATGCCTTAGCAGATCCCTTTTGGAAAATCAGAGAAATTGCGATAGAAAAAGCAGCCTTTTTAACTGGAGAAAACAAGCAAAAAGGGATAGAAATTATCAAAGGAATATTAAGAAAGGATACTAAATCTTCCGTTCGAACACAAGCGGTTGTTTATCTATCCGAAGTATTGAGTCCGATGGAAACAACAATCCTTTTAAGAGACCATCTATTAGAAGAATTATCCTATAAAGTAATATCTACTTCCATCGTTGCATTAAATAAAGTCAATCATGAAGCTGCGTTAGAAATATTAAAATCCTACGAAGCGGATAAAACGACTAAAATGCGCATGTTATTAGCAAATGTTTATTGTGTGGATGGTAATCCGCAGCATATTAATTTCTTCTTTGATCTAGTGAACAATTATAAATTTAAAGGCTATGATATGCTTACTGTATTAAATACTTTTTCAATTTATATGTCTAAACAGAATATTGAAGTACAAATGAAAGCCCTAGATGTATATAAAACACAATGGGCTACAGGAAATAATTATGTGAAAATGGGAATTCCTAACCACGTCAATTATATGATACAAACGGTAGAATCACAAATGGGTAATTCACCTTCTAATTCAAAGGATATAGAATTACAAAAGGCGTTTGTAAAAGAATTAAAGAACTATTTAGAAAGTATTGAACCTAACAAATAAAGCATATGAAAAAGTTATCAATTATTGCAAGTACATTAATTTTAGTTGCTTGTGGAAGTGCAAAAATCATTTCTATCTCTCAAGCAGATGTGGATCGTGCTGCAACTAAATATCCAGGTATTACCTCCGAACAATTAGTAGAAGGTCAAAAATTATATGCTGCAAATTGCGCTAAATGCCACACCTTATTTGCTCCAGGGAAATTTGGTGAAAAACGATGGAAACACGAAATTGAAGAAATGTCTGGGAAAGATTACGCAAATATCGATTCAAAAACACAAGAATCAATTACGAAATACATTTTGACGTTTGCAAAACAATAATCACCCAATTATTTCCATCAAACGTTTTACCGCCTGATCGATCGTATGTATGTTCGTGTAAATCATACGTAAACGGTCATTTTTTTCGCTCAATTTACATTCACTAGGATTTGTTTGTATGTAACTCAATACACGCTTAAATTCTAGTGAATCATAAAATGCAGATTGTGGATTCGCGATGAAATAGCACACCATCGTTCCTGATTTTATCACCAATTTTTCGATACCGATATCTTGGGCTAACCAACGTAATTCAAACGAACGAAACAATTCTTTCACTGTTCGTGGCAAAGGACCAAAACGGTCAATAAGCTTATTAGAATAAGTCTCCAGTGCTTCTTTGTTTTCTAAACTATCCAGTTTTTGATATAAACTCAACCTTTCTGCTACATTATTCACGTAGTCATCCGGAATTCTGATTTCTAAATCGGTTTCAATCACACAATCTTTCACGAATTGCACAAAATCATCCGTGTTTCTTTCCGAATACAAATCTTTAAATTCTGTTTCACGCAACTCTTCCATCGCTTCATTCAAAATTTTCTGATACATTTCAAAACCAATGTCCGAAATGAATCCACTTTGTTCTCCTCCCAATAAATTCCCTGCTCCACGTATGTCCAAATCTTTCATAGCAATATTGAATCCTGCTCCTAAATCAGAAAATTGAACTAAGGCTTCCAAACGTTTACGGGCTTCCGTAGTCATTTCGTGGAACTTCGGTGCAATCAAATAACAAAATGCTTTTTTATTCGAACGACCCACACGACCACGTAATTGGTGTAAGTCACTAAGGCCAAAGTTTTGAGCGCTATTGATGATGATAGTATTGGCATTCGAGATGTCTATTCCAGATTCAATAATGGTTGTCGCTAATAACACATCGTACTCCCCTTGGATGAAATCCAACATGATTTTCTCTAAGTCTTTTCCATCCATTTGCCCATGTCCTATACCTACACGTACACCCGGACACAAACGACAAATCATTCCCGCCACCTCTTTGATGTTTTGAAGTCGGTTATGGACAAAGTATACTTGTCCCCCACGAGAAACTTCATACGCAATAGCATCGCGTATTGCCTCTTCGTTGTATTGAATGATTTCGGTTAATACCGGCTGTCTGTTTGGTGGAGGTGTATTTATAATACTTAAATCACGTGCACCCATCAAGGAGAACTGCAGTGTTCTAGGGATAGGTGTTGCGGTTAAAGTAAGTGTATCGACGGTTGTTTTTAAGGTTTTTAATTTGTCTTTTACCGCTACTCCAAACTTCTGCTCTTCGTCAATAATCATCAAGCCCAAATCTTTAAACTTAATCTTATCTCCTATGAGTTTGTGCGTACCAATTAAAATATCAATTTCCCCATTTTCTACCTTTTTTAAGGTCGCAGTAACCTCTTTTGCACTTTTAAATCGATTGATAAAATCCACTTTTACAGGAAAATCCGATAAACGTTTCGAAAAACTACGGAAATGCTGGTGTGAAAGTATGGTTGTAGGAACTAAGACTGCCACTTGTTTGCTATCACAAACTGCTTTGAATGCTGCACGAATGGCTAATTCCGTTTTACCAAAACCAACATCCCCACACACCAAACGATCCATTGGTGTTGCAGACTCCATGTCTTCTTTGATCGCTTGGGTCGTTTTTAATTGATCCGGTGTATCTTCATACATAAACGAAGCCTCCAATTCTGTTTGAAGGTAGTTGTCTGGACTATAAGCAAATCCAGGTTGGCTCTTACGCTTCGCATAGAGCTGAATCAAATCAAAGGCAATTTCTTTGATTTTTTTCTTCGTTTTATTTTTAAGGATTGCCCACGTTTGTGTTCCTAATTTATTCATTTTAGGAGCAATACCATCCTTTCCTGTAAACTTAGAAATGCGGTGTAAAGAGTGAATACTCACATACAATACATCCCCATCTTTGTATACCAAACGAATCGCTTCTTGTGGTTTTCCGTTTACGTCAATGGTTTGTAGACCCGAAAACTGACCAACCCCATGATCGATATGTGTTACGTAATCCCCTTTTTGTAAATCGTAAATTTCTTTTAGCGTAATCGCTTGCTTTGCTTGTGAAAATCCTTCTTTTAACTTAAAACGATGATAACGCTCAAATACTTGATGATCCGTATAACATACTAGTTTTAAATCAGGTAAAATAAAGCCTTCGTGCAACGCAATTGGCATTGGAATAAAGTCTACCTCGCCACCAATATCTTCAAAAATGGAATAAAGACGATCAATTTGTTTTGGTTGATTAGAGAAAAATAAGTTGGTAAATCCTGCTTTTTTATGTGCGATCAAATCATCACGCAACATCGCAAAATTCTTATTGAATGTAGGTTGTTGGTGGACTTGAAAACTTGCTTCAAAGGTCGATTTAAAATGATATTCCGGTCCCCATTCAATTACGTTATACGCTTGAATTTGTTGCGTCCATTCCGTCTTATGGGTATATAATGCACTTGGTAACGATTGTTTAATCACATCGTGGTTAAGCCCGTCGTATGCTTTTACCGCTTTTTCGTATTCTTTGTCTAATTTATTGACAATTTCGCCCATCGAGGAGATCCATAGCGTAGCATTTTTTCCTAGAAATCCCAAAAAAGTATCTAAACCATGCTTGATGAATTGCTGTTGAACATTCGGAACGATATGAAAGAAATCATGGGTAGAAATGGAAAGTTGGTCTACTGGATCAAAGGTTCGAATGGACTCCAATTCTTCTCCAAAAAATTCCATACGAAATGGATAATCATTCGAAAAAGAATACACATCTAAAATACCACCACGAATAGCAAATTGACCAGGTTCATAGACAAAATCAACGCGCTCAAACCCATAATCCATGAGTAATTCATTCATGAAATCGAGGGAATAATTTTGTCCTTTTTGAACCTTTAAGGTGTTTTCCGTTAATTTTTTTTGCGTTGGAACTTTTTCAAATAAGGCTTGCGGATAGGTTACAATCCACGTGTTTGTTCCATTGTTAATCTTTTCTAATACCTCTGCTCGTGAAACCACATTCGCATTGTCTGTTTCCTCAAAATGATACGGACTTCGATACGAAGCAGGATAAAATACAATGTGTTTTTCTTCCGGGAAAATGCTTTCTAAATCATTGAAAAAATAGGCAGCTTCTTCTTTGTCTTGTAAAACAAATAAATGATGACCTGGAACTTGAGCACTTAACTGTGTCGCATACAATGCTCTTGCAGAATTTGCTAAGCCTTTCCAATGTACTTTAGACTCACTGAATTGTAAGTGATTAGCTGTTGCGTCGATGTTGGGATGTTTCGCAAAAAGAGATCTGAAAGTTTTGAGTTCCATGCGGTGATTTTTAAGGTATAAAGGTAGAGTATAAAAAGTATATGAAAACAAAAAGGCTGCCTAAAATTAGACAGCCTTTAACACTAAATTATAAAATTCAAGGTTTAATAAATACAAATTCAGTTCTACGATTGATAGCATGTTCTTCTTTTGAACATTTCACCCCATTAACACAGTGATTTAACAATTTTGTTTCACCGAAGTAATAATATTTAACGCGAGAAGGAACAAACTTACCTCTTGCAATAATATAGTTATAACATGCTTCTGCACGTTTTTTGGATAATTCAAGATTTAATTTATCAGAACCTGTAGCATCACAGTGTGAAGAAATCTCCATTGTCATTTCTGGAACTTCAGTTAATGCATTAACTACTTTGTC
>CANGOF010000075.1 GCA_947455515.1 Flavobacteriia bacterium | reverse complement strand
CAGTCATTTGCAAATGATCGTGATTACCATGCTAATGTAGATAAATTGAAAACGAACCTTACAGACGATAATTTGTTATCCTCTTCGGTTGCTCCGGCATCTGTAGCGGGTAGTGGAATTTCTCCTTCGTTGACTGACCATCAAAACGATTTTTCGATTGATGATCCGCAAACGAGTTTACCAGATCCTCATTTTTACAATGGGCAGATTCCAGAATCTGTTGCTGGTAGTGGGAAACAACCAACGATCAATGAAACAAATTCAACGTTTTCATTGGATAATCCACAAACAAGTTTACCAGATGCTAATTTTTACAATGGACAAATTCCTGTATCTGTTGCAGGAAGTGGGAAGCAAGGTAGCTATGATCCACAAAATCCATTCGGAAATACGTCTAATATTCAGCCCTTAAACTCTTTTGGAGTTCCTTCGCATGATGGGATTGGTATTGACCGTACGTATGAAAGTGAACTTTCTGCCGTATTGAATGCACTTCCAACTTCCGTTCCTTCTAGTCAGTTTAGTACAATTGGTGGTGCAAATAGCTCTTCACCTTTGTATTATTTCTTATCAGAGGTAGCGAACAATGCAGGAATTTTCGGTAACCCATCTTTTGATCAAGGGAATAAAAATACCCATGGTTTATCCAGTATTTTTAAACCACCATTTGATTTGAATGTGGTGCGTGCTGATTTCCCAATTTTGAGAGAACAGGTGAATGGTAAACAGTTGATTTGGTTGGATAATGCTGCGACAACCCAAAAGCCTAATCAGGTGATAGATCGTATTAGTTACTTCTATCAACATGAAAATTCTAACATCCACAGAGCTGCACACGAATTAGCTGCGCGTTCTACCGATGCTTATGAAGGGGCAAGGGTGAAAGTACAACACTTTTTAAATGCAAAATCAGTAAACGAGATTGTATTTGTTCGTGGTACTACGGAAGCAATCAATTTAGTTGCACAAAGTTGGGGTGATCAACATTTCCAAGCGGGCGATGAGATTGTTATTTCTCATTTAGAGCACCATGCAAACATTGTTCCTTGGCAACATTTGGCTCAGAAAAAAGGATTGGTTATTCGTGTAATCCCTGTGGATGACGATGGACAATTAATTATGGAAGAGTACACTAAATTGTTGGGTCCAAAAACCAAATTAGTTTCCTTTACACAAGTTTCGAATGCATTGGGAACAGTGACTCCAGCAAAACAAATCATTGAACTTGCACATGCTGCAGGAGCGAAGGTATTGTTAGATGGTGCACAGTCTGTATCACACATTCGTGCGGATGTTCAGGATTTGAATGCCGATTGGTTTGTGTTTTCAGGACACAAAATTTTCGCACCAACAGGAATCGGTGTGTTATACGGTAAAGAAGATTTATTGAATGCTACTCAACCTTGGCAGGGTGGTGGAAATATGATTAACGATGTGACTTTCGAGAAAACAACGTATCATCCAGCACCAACAAAATTTGAGGCAGGTACAGGAAATATTGCTGACGCAGTAGGACTTGGTGCAGCGTTGGATTATGTGTCGAAGTTAGGTATTGATAATATTTACCAGTACGAGCACGCTTTATTAAGTTATGCGACTTCTTTGTTGAAAGATGTTCCAGGACTACGATTAATTGGTACAGCAGCTAACAAAACAAGTGTTATGTCATTTGTTTTAGATGGGTATACGAATGATGAGGTAGGTCAGGCGTTAAACAAGCAAGGAATTGCAGTACGAACAGGTCACCACTGTGCACAACCAATCCTACGTAGGTTTGGATTGGAAAGTACGGTTCGTCCATCGTTGGCTTTTTACAATACCTGTGCGGAAATCGATACATTAGTATCTACATTGCATGATTTGAAAAAAGGAAAAAATTATTACTTTCAGTACTAATCCTTTTTAAAAATAAGATTGAAAGGGGTGTCCGTTGGATACCCCTTTTTTGTTTGCTGCCTTCGAGAGTCTCAGGCAGCAAGGAGCCTCCCATAGCTATTCAATTGAATGTTTTTAATTTAAATATCGGGTTAACTTTTTAATGAGTCGTTCCCGTTTTTTAGGAGAGCATTCTTTACCATTATGGTAAAAAGTAACAATTTCAAAATTTTCTTTGAGACAGGTTCGAACTATATTATCTGGACTTACTGTTCTTTTTCCAAAAAATCGAATTTCTTCCCAATTGATTTTAGGGAAACAAATACACGCTAATTCAGAGCAGATGATTTTATCTTTGTTTTGTACATCAAAGTCGAAATCATACTCTTTTCCGACTTGCATGAGTGCTTGAAGTATGGCAGTTGTATCATCGAGTTCATTTTCAAACACACAGGTTGGTCGAAGTACAACAAGATCATCCGCATCTAAAAAATCATAGATAGAGGTGAGTCTAACACCATTTGTCACAGCTTCAACAATCGTTTTTTTGAATTTAAGAATGGTGTCTGATGTTTTTATTTGGTCTTGGTATTTTCTTACCAAGCTATCGTTCCAGATATTTCGTTTGATATATTCATTTTCATCGCCTAACCACAAAGCAACATGTCCAAAGTGTCCTGGAATGAATTTATCCGTAATAAGAAACGAGGATTTTTCTACGAGTATATCTAAGGGTTTTAGCGTTGGAACTAGTTCATTGATGATGTCTTCTTTTCTACGATTTAGTTTGCCATTTCTTAATTTTATGTATTTAAGTGATTTTATAAATTTTTCCTTGATTGTATAACTGATCTTACTACTATCATGTTTTACTTCATTCTGACCGTAAACAGTAGAAGTGAAAAAAAACAAAAAGATGTAAAAAAAAGATTTCATTGATTTCCTATTAAATTAGTATTTATTAAATATATACTATTATTAGTTTTCTTACTTAATTTTCTTAATTTTTATCTTTTATTAATTTGTTAAAATATGTTAAATATTCGAATTAATTATTTAACTCCTATTAAAACTATAGGTAATATAGTATATTTGTTTTGTCAAACTGATACACGATTTATGTCGACTATAATCAAGGATCAAAAGACAACTAATTTAAATTTTACTAACGAATAAAAAATTACATAATGAGTACAAAAAATAAGTTAAGATATGAGACATTGCAGTTGCATGCAGGTCAAGAAGTAGATCCAACGACAGGTTCGAGAGCAGTTCCGGTTTTTCAAACAACATCCTATGTGTTTAAGGATAGTGAACAAGCAGCGAATCTATTTGGATTGAGAGAGTTTGGAAACATATACACACGTATCAATAATCCAACGACCGATGTGTTTGAAAAGCGAATTGCAGCTTTAGAAGGTGGAGTTGCAGCTTTGGCAGTTTCTTCGGGTCAAGCAGCGCAGTTTATTGCATTAAACAATATTTTAGAAGCTGGTGATAATTTCGTTTCCACATCTTATTTATATGGAGGAACCTATAATCAATTTAAAGTTTCGTTTAAACGTTTGGGAATCGATGCGCGTATTGCACCAGGTGATTCAGCAGAAGAATTCAGAAAATTGATTGATGAAAAAACAAAAGCGATTTACTTAGAAACGATTGGTAACCCAGGGTTTAATATTCCAGATTTTGAGAAAATAGTTGCGTTAGCGAAAGAATTTGATTTGCCGTTAATAGTTGACAATACCTTTGGTGCTGGCGGTTATTTATTTAAACCCTTAGAACATGGAGCAAACATTGTTGTTAGTTCGGCTACAAAATGGATAGGTGGTCATGGAACAAGTGTGGGTGGTGTTATCATCGATGGTGGAAATTATAATTGGGGTAATGGAAAGTTCAAGCAATTTGTTGAGCCATCTGAAGGTTACCATGGATTGAAATTTTCAGAAACGTTTGGAATTGACAATAAATTAGGATTGCCAAATATTGCTTTTATTATACGAGCACGAGTTGAAGGATTGCGTGATTTTGGAACTTCCATTTCTCCATTAAATTCATTCTTGTTATTACAAGGAATTGAAACCTTATCCTTACGTGTACAGCGTCAGGTAGATAATGCATTAGAATTGGCAACTTGGTTAGAAAGTTTACCAGAGGTAGAATATGTAAATTATCCTGGATTAGCAAGTTCAAAATACCACGACTTAGCTAAAAAATACTTAACGAATGGATTTGGAGGTGTTTTATCTTTCAAATTGAAAGCAGGTAAAAAAGGAGCAGATTTATTCATTGATAGTCTTCAATTAATTAGTCACTTGGCAAATGTTGGTGATGCTAAATCATTAATTATTCACCCAGCAACGACTACGCATGAGCAACTTTCAGTCGATGAACAATTATTAGCAGGTGTTGAGCCAGGATTGTTACGACTATCAGCTGGATTAGAGCATGTAGAGGACATTAAGAGTGATTTGAGTCTTGCTTTTGAAGCGCTTCGTTCGTGGAAAGATGCGACTTTAAGTGAAACTATCTTATCTTAAAAATTATGGTATGTTGTATGTAGCCCCCTGTGTTTGTAAACGCAGGGGGCTTTTACATTTAGATCTCTTCGTCTTTCAAAATTGGAAAAACTTCTATTGATTTTTTCAGTGCATAGAGTGGGAGAGTCTCCATCAATTCAAGAACTTTTTCTGTTTCCAGTTCGTTAAAAATTAAAACAGCACCATTTTTAGTTTGGCGTAAAAAAAGTTGGTCTAGATACCCTGCTTTTTTCCATGCGGCAACTACTTCTCTCTCTTTTTGGATGATTTCCGGGAAATTCGCTGGTAAATTATCGATGTCGATGGTTAATATTACAAGTGTTCTTTTTTGCATAGTTATCGTTTTTGAAGTTATTTATTCAAAACTATTAAATTTGTCTACAAAATGCAGATAGCATAAAATTATGTGTATAGGCTAAAATTTTAGACTAATGGAAAATACAGGGGGTCGTAAGAACAAAAACTTCCTACCAGGAAATTGTCCGGTGGGTTATACGATGAATATTATTGGGGGTAAGTGGAAACCGAGTATTATCCATCGTATTCGTACAGATCGCAATCGTTACAGTTTGTTATTAGAAACCATTCCTGAGATTAGCAAACAAACACTGACCAATCAGTTGCGTGAGTTGGAAGTAGACGGTGTAATTAATCGCGTTATTTTTCCTGAAATTCCACCAAGGGTTGAATATTCCATTACCGATTTTGGTGCGACTTTGTTGCCAATTATTGATAGCATGTATCAGTGGGCTAAAGAGCATATGCCGACTTTACCAGTGGAGGCAGAAGAGTGTGGATAAAGTACAATTTAGTTTGTGAAAAGGTTAGTATTTCTATCCGAATAAATATAGAGATAGTTCTATCTTTTTTTAAATAATCGGCATTTAATTAAAAATTAATCATTAAATTAGATTAATAAATAATCAAAATAAGATGTCAGAATTAGAAAAAAACAAACGTAATACCTCCAATCTCGTAATAGAACTTTCTTATTTGATAGAAGAAAGCAAACAACAAGTTGCTAAAGTTGCAAATAGTACATTGACCTTACTTTTTTGGCATGTTGGAAAACGTATTCAAGAAGAAGTGCTAAAAAATGAACGTGCAGCGTATGGAAAGCAAATAGTTACTTCTGTGTCGTTACAATTAGCAGAAAAATATGGTAGAAATTTCAATGAAAGAAATGTAAGAAGAATGATGCAATTCGCTTTAGATTTCAACGATTTTCGAATTGTGTCGCCACTGGCGGCACAATTGAGTTGGTCTCATTTCATTGAGCTATTTCCTTTAAAATCAAAGGAAGCAAAATTATATTATGCACAAAATTGCATGGAGCAAAATTGGGGTAAACGAGAACTTCGTAATCAAATTCAACGAAAGGCATTTGAACGCACTGAATTAGCAAACATACAATTTTTAAATTCAAAGCCTGACTTGATGAACACATTTAAAGATCCTTATGTATTGGATTTTTTGAATTTGAAAAACACCTATTTAGAAAATGATTTAGAAAAAAACATCTTACAAGAATTAGAAACCTTTGTTTTGGAGTTAGGGAAAGGTTTTGCCTTTCTAGAACGTCAAAAACGAATGGTTATTGATGGGGATGATTTTTATTTGGATTTATTATTTTATAACAGAACATTAAAACGCTTGGTTGCTATTGAGTTAAAGTTGGGGAAGTTTGAAGCTTCTCATAAGGGTCAAATGGAATTGTATTTAAAATGGCTTAACAAATTCGAAAAACAGGAAGGTGAAAATGAACCTATCGGTTTGATTTTGTGTGCTGAAAGTAATAAAGAACAAGTGGAATTACTTGAAATGCACAAAGATGGAATAATGGTAGCAGAATACTTAACCGTAATGCCACCTAAAAAAGAACTAGAAGCTAAACTACATCAGTTGTTGGTGGAAGCCAAGGAAAGAATTGAGAGCAATAGGTGTCCTATTTATTGAGAGATGTGGTTCCATTTTAAGAACTATTCAATAAATAAAAGTGACAACGATTAAGTAATAAATTTAAAAGGCCATCTTTTCAGACAGCCTTCAGGTGTATTAAGCCTATTAATTTATTCCTATACTAAATTAATTTTTTCGTATTTGTACTTGATTTAGGTACGTTTTTACGAGTTTTTTCGCAGCGATGATAGGTGCTATATTGCGTTGTTTTGCATAAAAGAATGTTTCTAATGTAGTGATGTATATTTTTTCAATTTTTGCTTGTAAGTGATCTTTATCTGCTTGAATGAATTCAAAATAGTTTGTGATTAAACTTCCTGCGTTGATTAGAAAATCAGGGGTGAATAAAATTCCGTATTCTTCTAACAATTTACCATCTTCCTCTTCGTCTTTCAATTGATTATCTGCAGGTCCAGCTACAAGTTTGTAGTTTAAAAGTGGAATAGTAAATTCATTTAAAATACCCCCTTTTGCTGCAGGAATTAAAATATCTGCTTCGAAAGTGACAACATCTTCAGGAGCGATAGCGTTTAATTGAGGAAATTTTTCTAATAGGTATTCTACTTTGGAAGAATCGATGTCTGAAATTGTAATCTCAGCACCTTCTTTCACTAAAAATTCTACCAATTGTCTACCAACATTACCAACTCCTTGAATTACGATTTTTCTGTTCTGTAATTCTTCTGTATTCCATAAATAAAATGCAGAAGCTTTGATTCCTTGAATTACTCCGTATGCAGTTAGTGTAGATAGGTTTAATGATTTATTTTTGAAACTTACGGTATGCGCTGTGGTTTCTTGGATATAGTTAAAATCTTCTTTAGAAATAGAGGAACTTGGAGTGGCGATAAATTTACCTTTTAAAATATTGATGTATGTACCAAATTTTCGTAATTGTTCTGGAGTTACCGTTTCATCTTCGTTTGAAAGTAAAATAGCGTGAGCTCCACCAATGCTTAGTCCTGCCAATGCTGCTTTGTAGGTCGCTGATCGCGAATACTTTATTACATCCACAAACGCTTTATTGACGTGGTCATATTGTTGGATGTTTACTGCTCCAAAAGCAGCACCTAAGGTCGTGTCATGAATAGCAATTACCGCTTTTAGTCCAGTTTGTTTGTCTTTGATGTATAAAATGTTTTCGTGTTCTAATACATTTTTTTGTACATCTTCCGGTTTTGTAATTGTGTTTTTATATGCTTTTTCGATTAAGAAATCGATGTTTTTTAAAGTTCTCATTTTTTTTTGTTGTTATAAGTTAAACGATTTTTCTTTTTTTCGCAGAGCGAATTTTAATTAGCGTAACAACAACAGCACATTCGTTTTTTCATTTTTTTCATTTTTAATTTATATTCCCACTATTGGGTTAGGATGTGGCACCGATTTTCCAATTCAAATGTTGAACTTACAGTTGGTTGCCAGAGGATCTCAAAGCCTAATCTTTCCCCTCTTCTCTATAAATTATACTAGCAGAGCTAGAAGTAATTGTGGTACAAATATAATACTTATTCTATTGAATTAGTAGGATATTTAATAATTTTTTAATTTTTTTTGAAAATTATAGTTAAAATCCAATCAAAAACGAATGATATAAATAAAATATTAGAATATTCGGAGTGGAATCTAACTGGTTAATACAAGTAATAGCTTTGAGTTAACATGCGTTATATTTTATGAAATTAATTTACCATCTATTTCTTTTCCTTATGTAACCTATGTGACTGAATAGCGAATTCCTCGCATCTATCTTTGCTGTAAATAATTTCATATATGTTTATAGTGGGTTATGTTGCAGCTATTTTTATAGGTGTTTCTTTAGGTTTAATCGGTGGCGGTGGGAGTATTCTCACCGTACCGGTTTTGGTTTACTTGTTTAGAGTAGATGCGGTATTAGCAACTGCATATTCTCTATTTATAGTTGGTTCAACAAGTGTTATCGGATCGTTTTCTTATTTCAAAAAAGGGTTAGTGAATATCAAGACGGCAATCGTTTTTGGAATTCCGTCGATTGTGTCGGTTTTTTTAACGCGTGCTTATGTTGTTCCTGCAATACCGAATGAATTGTTTCAGGTAGGAAGTTTTGTGTTGACGAAAAGTATTTTACTCATGTTACTCTTTGCTTTACTGATGATTTTTGCATCGTATAGTATGATAAAAAAAGTAAAAAGTACTGAGGTAATAGAGGGGGTAAAACAAGAATTTAATTATCCGCTAATTTTAGTAGAAGGGGTTGTTGTTGGTGTTTTAACTGGATTAGTAGGAGCAGGCGGAGGATTTTTAATTATCCCAGCTTTAGTAGTATTAAGTAAATTACCTATGAAAGAAGCGATAGGAACTTCCCTAGTAATCATAGCGGCTAAATCATTGATTGGTTTTTTAGGCGAAGGTGATGTACGTAAAATGGATTGGATTTTTCTCGGCACTTTAACCTTATTTGCTGTAATAGGTATTTTCATCGGTGTTTCTATTTCAAAGAAAGTAGATGGAAATAAACTCAAACCAGCGTTTGGTTGGTTTGTTTTGGTAATGGGGGTATACATTCTATTTAAAGAAACGTTGTTTAAATAATCCTTGTGTAACCAATGTAACTGTTTATTGAAATTATAGCTTGCAATTTTGTACAGTCAATTAATTAATCGTTAAAAAAATGAAATTAGAACAAATTTATACAGGATGTTTAGCACAAGGTGCTTATTACATCACTTCAAATGGAGAAGCTGCGATTATCGATCCATTACGTGAAACACAGCCATATTTAGATCGATTACAAAAAGATGGAGTTACATTAAAATATATTTTCGAGACCCATTTTCATGCAGATTTTGTGAGTGGACATGTAGATCTAAGTAAAGCAACCGGTGCTGAAATTGTCTATGGTGCGACTGCAAAACCAGGTTTTGATGCTGTAATTGCGGAAGATTCTCAGATTTTCGAAATTGGAGATGTTAAAATTAAGGTGCTTCATACTCCTGGTCATACGATGGAAAGTAGTTGTTTTTTATTATTGGATAAGGATGGAAAAGAAACAGCATTGTTTAGCGGTGATACCTTGTTCTTAGGGGATGTTGGTCGCCCTGATTTAGCGCAAAAAGCAGCAAATTTAACGCAAGACGAACTTGCAGGTTTGTTGTACGAAAGTATATATACAAAGATATTGACTTTACCAGATTCATTAATCATATATCCAGGCCATGGTGCAGGTTCTGCATGTGGTAAGAACATGATGAAAGAGACGGTGGATACGCTTGGTAATCAACGAAAAGTGAATTATGCATTAAATCAGGCTTCCAAAGCAGATTTTATCCAAGCAGTTACAGAAGGATTATTACCACCGCCAGCTTATTTTGGTATGAACGTTTCAATGAATAAGCAAGGGTATGTTTCTTTTGACGAAGTGATGAAACGAGGTACGAGCGCATTATCCCCAGAGGATTTTGAAATAACAGCGAATGCTAGCAATGCCTTGGTATTAGATACACGAATTGAAACCAATTTTGTAGAAGGTTTTATACCAAAATCAATTCATATTGGATTAGATGGAGATTTTGCGCCTTGGGTTGGTGCGTTAATTGTCGATGTACAACAACCTATTTTATTAGTAGTGGATGCAGGTAAAGAGGTGGAAGCAATAACACGTTTAAGTCGCGTAGGCTTTGATCGTGTATTAGGATATTTACAAGGCGGTTTTGAAGCATGGAAATTAGCTGGTAAAGAGGTGGATACAATTCATCAAGTTTCTGCAGAGCAATTTGCTAAGGAGGTTGTAGTAGGTGTATCCAAAGTTGTAGATGTACGAAGAGAAAGTGAATATGAAGCACAGCATTTAGAAGGTGCATTTAGTAAACCTTTAGCCTATATCAATGATTGGAGTAAAGACATACCAAATCAACATTTTTATTTGTATTGTGCAGGAGGTTATCGAAGTGTAATTGCAGCAAGTATCTTGCAAGCGAGAGGATATCGAAATTTTACGGAAGTAGCAGGAGGATTTAATGCTATTTCATTAACAAAACTTCCAACCAGTGATTTTGTTTGTCAGAGTAAATTAATGCACTAATCGTTAAAATATAACATGAAAAATTTACTAAAAAATTGGAATTTAATGCGCGTCATTCGTTTGGTGTTTGGTGTATATGTTATTGTACAAGGAGTTTCTAATCGTGACATGTCCTATTTGTTAATCGGTACTTTATTTACACTAATGCCGATCTTTAATATAGGGTGTTGTAGTACTTCAGGTTGCGTAACACGAACAACAAATAAAGCGGGAACTACAGAAGATATAAGTTATGAAGAAGTACGTTAAGTTACATTTCGTTACCATTGTTGGGGTAATTGTAGGTTCGATTTCGGGGTATTTGTACTGGCGTTTTGTAGGCTGTAGTTCAGGGACTTGTGTTATCACTTCAAATCCTATCAATAGTACTTTGTATGGCTCTCTTTTAGGGGGAACTTTATTCTCCATGTTTGAAACAAAAAAATCGAAATAATATGACTTTTCAAGAAATAGTAAACCAAGATAAACCTGTGTTAGTTGATTTTTTCGCAACCTGGTGTGGGCCTTGTAAAACAATGTCTACCATTTTAGAAGATGTAAAAAAGAAAGTAGGAGCAGATGCTACGATACTTAAAATTGATGTAGATAAGAACCCAAAGACAGCTTCCGTGTATCAAGTTCGTGGAGTTCCGACACTTATTTTATTTAAAAATGGCAAACCACTTTGGCGTCAATCTGGGGTTGTTTCTGCGCAAGAATTAGAAAGAATAATGAAGAGTCATCGTTAATCATTCGTATGTTTAGCTTCAAAAGTTGGATAATTTGCATTTTGTTTGTTTTTACGTTAAACAACTTTGAAGCTCAAAATCGTTATGCAACTTGGTTAAGAGGGACTTTTACCATATCATTGAATAAGCAATTCAAATTAGACCACGAGTTTCAATATCGGCGACAAAATGGATCAACAAATTATAACCTCTTCGATAAGGATTTAATGAGTTCTTATCGAAGCTGGGTTTCTTTTCAAACGAAGGAAATAGTAAAATTTTCACTATCTCCTTTTGCATATTTTTATCATTATAATCTCTCAGAAGATAAGCATACTGTCGAGTATCGATATACAATAGCATGTGAAATTCAGAAATTAGTTAAAGCTAAGCAACGAATAGTGAACCGATTTGCTTTAGAGTATAGAATGTATCAAAATACAAGTAACAGTTTATTTCGCTTTAGAGATCGTATAGGATATCGTTATGAACTATCGGATAAAATGTATATAACATTTTCGGATGAGCTTTTTGTTTCTTTATCCAAAATACCTGCTGAATTTTTCGATCAAAATCGCTTAGGTTTAAATGTTGGATACATGCTTTCTTCTCATTTGAAACTAGATGTTGGTTATAATTTTGTACATAGAAAAAAGGCTTCTAACCTCACTCTGGCGTACGAAAATAATTTACTTATTTATTTAAATTATAGGATTGGAAAAGAGCATTAATTTTCAAACGTTACATTGCTTTTAAAACCTTTACCATTACTAAATTTGTTCTATGGAAAATAAATCACATTGGGAAAACGTCTATGCGACAAAATCTCCAGACCAGGTAAGTTGGACACAAGCTATACCAACCACCTCATTGCGATTAATTGAAGAAGCTGGAGTGGCTAAAGATGCTGCAATCATTGATGTTGGGGGAGGAGATAGTACGTTAGTGGATTATCTTTTGAACGCTGGGTATACGAATGTAAGTGTGCTAGATATATCTGAAAAAGCTTTAGAACGTGCCATAATACGTTTGGGAGAAAAGGCAAAATTGGTAACTTGGATTGTTTCGGATATAAATACATTTTTTCCAACGCAAACTTATGTGCTTTGGCATGATCGCGCGGTATTTCATTTTGTGACTGATGAGGTAGCTATTCAAAAGTATGTAGAACGTGTTGCAAATTATGTTAGTGGAACTTTTATTGTAGGTACTTTTTCAGAGAATGGTCCTTTGAAATGCAGTGGTTTAGAAATCAAACAATATAATGAAAATAGCTTTCAGGAAATATTTGGGGCTTATTTTGATAAAAAGGTATGTTTTACGGAAGATCATGTGACTCCATTTGACACCGTACAGAATTTTATTTTTTGTGTTTATACTAGGAGGTATAGTTGTTGTTAATTAGTTTTTATCTTTTCTTATTTTAGTGAGTAGTTCTACTTTATTAGTAGATTATGTTTTTTTTATTTCATTTTTCAATGTGTTTTCCCCATTTTATTTAACTTAAATCAAACTAAATTTTAACTATTTATTTAATTAAATATTTGAATATAAGTATTTTACCTTTTTAACTCCTATTAAATCCATAGATTAATAGATTATTTATTGTTTTTTTCTTGTCTAATTAAAATATCGGTTCTATTTTTGTCCTGTTTTTAGAAAATTCGTTTTTGTAATTAACATTCAAATAAACCCAAAACAAGTATAATGGCAACATTTAGAGAAGGAATACAAAATTTAAACTCAATTCATACTAAATCGATAGTAGAAAAGGATATAATCGAACTTGGTGAAAAAATTGAATTGTTTAAAGATGGAAAGATTTCCGATGATAAGTTTAGAGCATTGCGTTTAGCGCGTGGTGTGTACGGACAACGTCAACAAGGCGTACAAATGATTCGTATCAAATTGCCTTTTGGTAAAGTGACTACGAAACAATTACGCAGAATCTCGGATGTGTCGGATGAGTACAGTACTGGGAAGTTACATATAACAACCCGTCAAGATATACAAATACATTATGTCAGTTTGGATCGCACACCTGCTTTGTGGGAAGAGTTGGAAAAAGACGACGTTACACTTCGGGAAGCATGTGGTAACACTGTTCGAAATGTCACAGCTAGTTCCACGGCAGGTATTGATCCTTCTGAACCTTTTGATGTTTCTCCTTATGCGGACTTGGTTTTCCGTTACTTTTTACGCAAACCTTTCGGACAAGAATTAGGTCGTAAAATTAAAATTGCCTTCAGTGGAAATGACTCCGACGATGCATTTGCTTTTATCCATGATTTTGGATTTATCCCAAAAATTGAAAATGGTGTAAAAGGATTTAAAGTGCTTGTTGCTGGTGGTTTAGGTGCACAACCTTTATTAGCAAAAACGGCGTATGAATTTTTACCAGCGGAAGAAATTATCCCATACATTGAAGCTTCGATTCGTGTGTTTGACAGACATGGAGAACGTAATAGTAGAAATAAAGCACGTTTAAAATATTTAATTGCAAAGGTTGGTTTTGAAGAATTTGTAAGACTAGTTGAAGTAGAACGTACAGCTGTTCAATTTGAAAACACAACTGATTTCCGTGTGTTTGAACAACAGGCTGACTACGCGGTTCCTTCAACCATTCTTTCCAAACAAGATGTTCTTGCAGATTCTCAAAATCCAACATTTAACGAATGGGTTCGAACCAATGTCTTCGAACAAAAACAAGCTGGTTATGTTGGGGTGTATTTAAAAATTGCTTTGGGTAATTTCAATACGGATCAAGCACGTAAATTGGCGGATATCGTAGATAAATATGCAGGTTCGGATATTCGTTTTACCATCGACCAAAGCGTATTGTTAAAATTTGTTCTTCCTGAAAACTTGTTGTTTTTATATGAAGAATTAAAAGCGATTGGACTTGCAGATAGTGGGTACAATGGTTTAGCAGATATTACGGCTTGCCCAGGTACTGATACATGTAATTTAGGAATCTCCAACAGTACGGATGTAGCAGTCATCATCGAAAATTTAATTCGCGAAGAATATCCTGAATTGATTTACAACAACGAGATCAAAATTAAAATTAGTGGATGTATGAATTCATGTGGTCAACATGGTTTGGCGCACATCGGTTTCCACGGT
>CANGOF010000074.1 GCA_947455515.1 Flavobacteriia bacterium | reverse complement strand
TTACTCTTAATTAAACATGCTTTTGGGGTGACTTTAAAACCAGAGCAAATCTTTAATTATGGTATCCGAAACATCAAACCTCAAGATGTTAAATATGCTTCTGAAAAAGGATATCGTTTAAAATTATTTTCGAGAGGTGAAAAAATAGGTAACAAAATTTACGGATTTGTTTCACCACACTTCATTACCGAAGACAATGTTGCTTATAATGTAAATAATGAATTTAACTCTGTAACTGTTGAGGCTTTATTTTCTGACAAACAATTATTTCAAGGAAAAGGTGCAGGTGCCTACCCTACTGCAAGTGCTGTATTATCTGATATTTCCGCATTACAATTTGATTATTCCTATGAATATAAAAAATCAGAAAACACAGATTCCCTTGAATTCACAAATGATTTGGAACTGAAAATTTATGCAGGATCCTCTTCGATTGAAAATTTAGACATTTTCCAATGGATCGAAAAAGAAGAAACGTTTCAGGGGAAAGATTACGCATACATCACAGGGATCGTTAATTTAAAAAATATTGTTGGGGTAGATTTCAATAAAAAACACGATGTGTTTTTTGCAGTTTTACCGGAATAAATGGATGAATAATTAGGATGGATTATTGATTGATATTGATTGATTGATATTGATTGATCGATTTTATTGATCAATCGGGAGATGTTGTAGTGCAACAACTCTACGTAAAAAATAAAAATTATGAAAAACGAACCATTGGCATGGTACATTGCAGGTCCTTTGATTGGATTAATTGTACCTCTATTATTAATTCTTAAAGAAAAACAATTTGGGATATCTTCTTCCTATCGTTTTTTAATTTCTGGACTAACCAAAAAACCTGGTTATTTTAATTATAACCGTGAACATGATGCATGGCAATTTTATTTTGTTATTGGATTGATTTTGACAGGTGTTTTTTATGGATTGAATGGGTATGATATGAATGAATTGAAAACCATACAAACCACCCATGGTGGTTTTGGTGGTGGAGACGTAATGCATTACGTCTCTACGAGTGGTTTTTATGATTTATCAAATTGGGCAATATTCCTTGTTGGCGGGGTATTGATTGGTTTTGGTTCTCGTTATTCCAATGGTTGTACAGCAGGTCACTGTATTATGGGTATGTCACAATTTTCTAAAACATCATTTCTTGCTACGATTGGATTCTTTATTGGAGGATTAATTGCAACTTACTTTATCATTCCTTGTTTATTTTAAGATGAAAAAAATACTAAACATAGCATCATTTGTCCTTTTAGGCATCTATTTTGCAACGGTATTAACAGAAGCACAAGCAATTTCTTGGTATCGAATTCAGGAAATGTTTTACTTTAAATCCTTTCACATGTATGGATTATTGGGTTCTGCAATCGCGACAGGAGCTCTTAGTTTGTGGATAATCAAAAAATTCAACGTAAAAAGTCTTCACCATAATCCAATCGAAGTCAAGGACAAACCGTTTGAATGGAAAGCAAATTTCGGAGGAGGAATAATTTTTGGTTTGGGTTGGGGACTGACAGGTGCTTGTTCTGCTCCATTATTTATATCTTTAGGGATTAATTGGAAAATAGGTGGACTATTATTAATAGGTGCTTTTATAGGGACCTATATTTATGGATTGTTAAAAGATAAATTACCACATTAATATGGCTTTAACACTTACTCGTCTTAACGACAAAATGGCCTTCGAAGCAACAAGCGACGATGGTGCTAAAATTCAATTTGATTGTAATCCTGCGATTGGTGGTGAAGGTTTAGGAATTCGTCCTATGGATGGTTTAGCTTCTTGTGTTGCCGCTTGTGCAAGTATTGACATCGTATTGATTTTAAAGAAAAAACGTATTGAATTAAAAAAATACGAAGTGGAAATTAATAATGTAAAAAAAGACGCAGTTCCTTCCCCTTTTTCTGAAATAAATTTGATTTTCCATATTTCACCAGAAGACCCTTTGGAACAAGTTCAAAAAGCGGTTGCTTTAGGTGTTGAGAAATACTGTTCCGTATCTGCAAGTTTGGATCCAACGATAAAGATTACGCATCAGGTAGTTCAAAAATAAAAATAATTAGAGTCACGCTCTTTAATCCTCACAGCACTAACGTTCGTTCTTCGAAAGTAGTACTTTCTCTTCTCAAGAGAGGAATAATAAACCCTTTATAAATGAAAAAAGATTATCTAGAAACAGCTCAAAAAGAAACGATTGCAATTCGTAAACACATCGATCGTACGTATCAAAAAGAACATTCTAATCCTCTCTATTTAACGAGTAGTTTCACCTTTGATTCTGCGGAAGAAATGGCAGCTGTATTTGCTGACGAACAAGAAGGGAATATCTATTCGCGCTATTCGAATCCTAATGTACAGGAGTTAATTGATAAAGTTGCTTTATTAGAAAATGCAGAAAGTGGTTGGGCTACCTCTTCTGGAATGGCTGCAGTTTTCACAACATTTGCTGCTTTACTACAAGCGGGTGATCATATTGTTTCCAGTCGTTCGGTTTTTGGATCAACACACAGACTTTTTACCGAAATATTTCCTAAATGGGGTATTACAACGACGTATGTTGATGCCTTGGATTACGATGGATACAAAAATGCAATTCAAGAGAATACGAAGATTTTATATCTAGAAACCCCTTCTAATCCTGCACTAGAAATCATAGATTTAGAGAAAGTCGGTAAGATTTGTAAAAAAGCGAATATTCTTTTCGCTGTAGATAATTGTTTTGCAACACCGGTATTACAAAGACCTTTGGATTTAGGAGCTCATATTTCTATCCATTCTACTACAAAATTCATGGATGGTCAGGGACGTACTTTAGGTGGTTTGATTTTGGCGAACAAAGAAATCATTGCTAAGATTGAAGGATTTGCAAGACATACAGGTCCTGCGTTGAGCCCTTTTAATGCTTGGATTATTTCTAAATCGATAGAGACTTTACACTTACGTGTAAATCACATGAGTAATACAGCACACAAAATCGCAAAGAAATTAGAGAAACACAGTTCAATATCGTTTGTAAAATATCCTTTTTTAGAGAGTCATCCAAATTACAAAACCGCTAAAAAACAAATGTTCGGCGGTGGAGGAATCGTTACTTTTGAAATTAAAGGCGGTTTAGAAGCTGGACGCAATTTCTTAAATAAACTGCAATTATTCTCATTGACACCAAATTTAGGGGATGCAAAAAGTATTGCTACGCATCCAGCATCCACTACACATTCTAAATTAAAACCAGAAGAACGTTTGGCTGTTGGAATTTCAGACGGTTTAGTTCGACTTTCCATCGGATTAGAACACATTGATGATATTTGGGGCGATATCAAACAAGCGTTGTCTTAAATGGATAAATCCAAAATTATTCGAAAACTTAAGAAAACCATGCTCGTATTTTTTGGGATTGTTCTGCTATTATTTATTAGCGGATGTATATTTATGAATCAAGCAAAGTTTGGTAAACACCCATCCGGCAAACGTTTGGAATTGGTACAACAATCCTCGAATTGGAAAGATGGAGAATTTCAAAATTTGAGCCCTACTCCTGCTTTAACGGAAGGTGTTTCTTTTTTTAAGGTTTTCACCGATTTCTTTTTTGGAAAGAAAATAGATGATAAGCCAACAAAACCACTTCCAAGTGAGAAAATTGATTTATTGCATTTAGATCCTACAAAAGATATCTTGGTTTGGTTTGGACATTCGTCCTATTTCCTTCAGTTAGATGGTATCACGTTTTTGGTTGACCCAGTATTTAGTGGAGCTGCGTCACCAGTTTCATTTACAACGAATGCATTCGAAGGGACCGATCGCTATAAAGTAGAAGATTTACCAGCGATTGATTACCTTTTAATTACGCACGATCATTGGGATCATTTAGATTATGAAACTGTACTTCAACTTAAACCAAAAGTGAATCAAATTGTTTGTTCGCTTGGTACTGGAGAGCATTTAGAATACTGGGGATTCGATACTTCTAAAATAGAAGAAAAAGATTGGAACGAGACTATTCATTTTCCAAAGAATGTTACCATTCACACGGCACCTGCTCGACATTTTTCTGGCCGTGGATTTAAGCGAAATCAAGCATTATGGACTTCTTACATCTTGGAGGTTAATGAGAAACGTATTTTTATCGGTGGTGATAGTGGTTACGACACCCATTTCAAACAAATTGGTGAGAAATATAAATCTTTTGATTTAGCTATTTTAGAGAATGGTCAGTATAACAAAAACTGGAAATACATACATATGATGCCTGAAGAAGTATTGAAAGCTGCGAAAGAATTAAACACCAAGATTTTATTTCCTGTACATTCAAGTAAATTTGCCTTAGCGAGTCATGCATGGTATGAACCTTTAGAAAAAATCACCTCACTCCCTAAAGATTCTTCTTTTATCATAATCACACCTAAAATTGGTTCACTTGCATCACCGACCGACACTAATCAAGTGTTTGATAAATGGTGGAAATGATAAAAAAATCGTAAATTTGTTCCACTTTAACTAAATCTGTACGTAGCATGCAACTGTGGAACACATTAAGTAAAGAGGAATTGGTTAAACAATTGAATGAAAGCGGTTTAAATTTTATTACCGTTTCTTTTTACCAATATGCTCAAATCGAGAATCCCTCTTTGTTTCGCGATCATTTGTTTTTACAATGGTCGAAATTAAATATCGTAGGTAGAACTTACGTAGCAAAAGAAGGTATCAATGCACAAATTTCTGTGCCTGTACCCCACTTTGAGCAATTTCGCAATGAGTTATATCAAATATCATTTTTAGATGGAATTCGTTTAAACATCGCTGTGGAAGATGGTGGTGTAAAGCATCCATTTTTGAAATTAAAAATTAAGGTGCGTGATAAAATCTTAGCGGATGGTTTGAACGATGAAACGTTTGATGTACGCAACAAAGGAATTCATTTGAATGCGGAAGAATTTAATCAGTTAACCAATGATCCAAATACGATTTTAATCGATTTCCGTAACCATTACGAAAGTGAAGTTGGCTATTTCAAAGGGGCAATTACGCCAGACGTAGATACATTCAGAGAATCTTTACCGATTATCGAAGAAGAATTTCTGAAAGGAAATGAAGATAAAAACATCGTAATGTATTGTACTGGTGGTATTCGATGTGAAAAAGCTTCGGCTTGGTACAAACACAGAGGATTTAAAAATGTACACCAATTAGAAGGTGGAATCATTAAATACGCAAACGATTGCAAGAATTTAGGTATCGAAAATAAATTCATCGGGAAGAACTTTGTCTTTGACGAACGTCGTGGTGAACGAATTACGGATGATATTGTATCTGTTTGTCACCAATGCGGAAATCCGTCTGATGTACATACAAATTGTGTAAATGATGGTTGTCATCTATTGTTTATTCAATGTGATGCTTGTAAAAGTCAATTTGAAAATTGTTGTTCTACCGAATGTCAAGATGTTATTCATTTATCGGAAGAAGAACAAAAAGCACTACGAAAAGGTAAAGAAATTAGTAATAAGATTTTCAAAAAAGGAAGATCCGAAAAACTAAAATTCAAAGCCAATTCATAATTCATAAATCATAATTTATCTATCCTCCCATGCTATTAGGAATTGATTGGAACGTAACCTCGGAATTAATTGAAGGTCAACCAACACCAAATAAATACGGTTTGTTGTTTGTTTCTGGAATTATTATCGGTTTTTTCGTGATGAAACGCATTTTCAAACGCGAAAACATTGACGAGAAACTTTTAGACAAACTATTGATGTATGTGGTTATCGCGACAATTTTAGGTGCTCGATTTGGCCATGTGTTTTTCTATGGACCTTATTGGGATGTTCTTGATCCTTTCGGGAATGTGGTGGAACGTGGATATTTCTCTCATCCAGCAGATATGTTTAAAGTTTGGGAAGGAGGATTGGCTTCCCATGGAGCAACTATCGCCCTATTTATTTCTCTTTGGTATTATTCAAAGAAAGTCGCACAAAAACCATTCTTATGGATTTTAGATCGTATCGTAATTTCTGCAGCAATAACCGCTTGTTGCATTCGCTTAGGGAATTTGGTGAATCACGAGATTATTGGTCTACCAACCGATTTACCATGGGGATTCCGATTTAATCATGCTGGATCAGAATACATGATTAATAATGCACACGTATTTAGACACCCTGCACAACTCTACGAAGCTGGTTGGTATTTCCTAATTTTCTGTTTGTTAATGTATATGTATTGGAAAACTGAATCTAGAAATAAGCCGGGAGTTTTATTTGGAACGTTTATGATTTTATTGTGGACTGTACGTTTTGTGGTAGAGTTCGTTAAGGTGGGTCAAACTGAACGCGACACTTACTGGGTCATCAATACCGGACAATTATTAAGCATACCAATGATATTAGTCGGCGTATATTTTTTAGCGCAGGGATTAAAAAAAAATAATTAAACAACCTTATGAAAACAAAAACATTAAAGAAAAACAAAGTCAACGTCATCACTTTAGGTTGTTCTAAAAACACGTTTGATTCCGAAGTACTAATGGCACAATTGAAAGCCAATAAATTTGATGTAGAACACGAATCGATGTCGGATGATGCAGAAATTGTAATTATCAATACCTGTGGATTCATTGACAATGCGAAGCAAGAGTCGATTGATACCATTTTACGTTATGCTCAGGCTAAAAACGATGGAGAAGTCGATAAAGTTTATGTGACTGGTTGTTTGTCTGAGCGTTACCGCGAAGATTTAGAAAATGAAATCCCAGAGGTGGATGCCTTTTTTGGTACACGCGAATTACCTCGTTTATTGAAAACATTGAAAGCAGATTATAAGCAGGAATTGGTGGGAGAACGTTTGTTGACTACCCCATCGCATTATGCGTATTTCAAAATTGCTGAAGGTTGTGACCGTCCTTGTTCGTTTTGTGCGATTCCTTTGATGCGTGGTAAACACGTTTCTACACCGATTGAAGATTTAATTACCTCGGCGAAAAGTTTAGCAGCAAAAGGAGTGAAAGAGTTAATCTTAATTGCACAAGATTTGACTTATTACGGTTTAGATATCTACAAAAAAAGAGCTTTAGCGGATTTGGTTTCTCAATTATCCGATGTTGAAGGAATCGAATGGATCCGTTTGCATTACGCCTTTCCTTCTGGTTTCCCAATGGATGTATTGGATGTAATGAACGAAAAATCGAATGTAAATTTCTATTTAGACATTCCGTTACAACATGGTTCAACAAAGATTTTAGAATCCATGCGTCGTGGTATTACGCGCGAAAAAACGGAGGCCTTGGTCGAAGAAATTCGTGCGAAAGTGCCAAACATAGCGATTCGTACTACCCTTATTGTTGGTTACCCTGGAGAAACGAAGGCGGAATTCCAAGAAATGTATGACTTTGTCGAAAAAATGCGTTTTGATCGTTTGGGAGTTTTTACTTATTCACACGAAGAAAATACGCATGCATTCTCTTTGAAAGACGATGTTTCTGAAAAAACGAAAAAAGACCGTGCAGATAAAATCATGGAATTGCAATCTGGAATTAGTTACGAGTTGAACCAAGAGAAAATTGGCAAAACATTCAAGGTGCTTTTCGACCGTGTAGAAGGGGATTATTTCATTGGTCGTACGGAGTTTGACTCCCCAGAAGTAGACAACGAAGTGTTAGTTAAAAAAGAAGGCGATGTGTTTGTACGTATTGGTGATTTTGCAGAAGTAGAGATTACGAGTGCGGATCATTATGATTTGTATGGAAAATTAATTTGAAGATTAGTTGATTTGAAAATTTGTGGATTTGAAGATTTAAAGATTTGAAAATTAGATGATTTGAAAATGTACAGATTGAAACAATAAAGTAGTGAAAACTTTATGAAAAATATCGATAAAAAAAGTTTGGAACATGCGTATCGCCTGTTTGATTCAAATGATGTCCAAGCGATTGAAATTGGAACAACAGCTGGTTTACAACAGATTCATGCGTATCTTTTTGAAGGATTGTATGATTTTGCGGGGGAAATACGCACGAAAAACATCTCTAAAGGTAGATTTCGTTTTGCAAATGCACTTTATCTGAATGAAATCTTGGTGAAAATTGAGCAAATGCCAGAAACCAATTTTCGAGAAATCATTGAAAAATACGTAGAAATGAATATCGCACACCCTTTTTTAGAGGGAAATGGTCGAAGTATGCGTATTTGGTTGGATTTGATATTAAAAACGAGATTATCAAAGGTTGTAAATTGGCAGTTTGTAGATAAACATTTGTATTTACAAGCCATGGAACGCTCTCCAATAAACGATTTAGAATTAAGAACCTTACTTGAAGAAAACCTTACAGATGAAATTAACAATCGAGAAATTATTTTCAAAGGAATTGAGCAATCGTATTATTACGAAGGGTATGAGAAGGGGGGAATTTGAAGATTTGAAAATTAGCTAATTTGAAGGTTTAAAATGAAACAATATTTTGGAATAATTCTAATTGTTTTCTATTCTTTACTTATAAGATATTTAGCAAACATTCATGTCATAGAAGTAAATTCGATTGCTTTTATGTTTGTAACTCCAGCAGTTATAAGTTTTATTCCGTTTTTTTTGAAGGATCGTAAATTTTTAGACAACAATGTTAAAATCATTTTCTTTCCTATTATTTCTATTTTACTATTTTTAATTCTTGCAGTAATTAATCGTTGGGAAGATTTAGCTTGCTTTATCATCATAGGTTTCCCCTACATTTTAGTTTCAATTGGAGTGAGTTTTATACTTAAATGGAGATTTCAAAATAACAATGACAAATTAAATAAAAATGCACTTTCAATTTTTATTCTACCTATACTCATTGGAAATATTGAAAAACAACTTCCTAAAATTAAATCTACTTACACCATATCTAATGCTATAATTATCAATGAATCAACCCCAAAAGTTTACTTAAAATTATTAGCTGTACCAAACTTAACCCAAGTAAATGAAAAAGGACTTTTAAATATCATTGGTATTCCACAACCAATCTATTCAAGTTACAATAAAATCTCTAACACTCGTTTTGGATATTTTGAGAATCATATTGTTTTAAAAGAAAAAGTGATTGAAAACAAAATCAACGAAAAATTAGTGTTTAAAATTATTGATAAAGAATCGAATTTTAAAAGTAGTCCTACCCTTCTTCATATTTTCGAAACGAAAAACTTAGAATTTAATAACATCACATATACTTTAACCAAAATATCCAACAATCAAACTAAGTTACAATTGTCAACTGAATTTATACTCAATTCAAATCTTAGATGGTACGGAAAATTTTGGAGTAATTTAATAATTAATGATTTTGAGAGTAACTTATTGAAATCGTTGAAAAAAGTTATAGAAAAAAGTATAACTGATAATTTCATCAATGAAACCAACAATAAATCCATTCAAAACATCCAAAAAATCTTTGAAAACTACATTAATAATGAAGAATCTACAGATTCACCTGACAACAAAGATCTAATGACCAGAAGTCTAAAATCGTTAACTAAAGTTAGTAATTCAGATGATTTGGAACTATTAATCAACGTTTGGATGTATTACGACCCAACAGATTTTCCAAGTAGAGAATTGGTTGTAGACATATTAACCAAAAATAAGCCAGAAAGTAATGAGGCAGTTATAAAGAGAATGAAGAATAAGAAAAAATGGGAAACCGATGAAATCGCTCCCTATTCAGATCTTCAGGGTCTTTTAATTGAACTGAATAAATAATCATTTATGAAGTTTACCAAAGATACTCCTGTAAAACTCATTACATTTTTAGGAAAATCAACAGCTCCAAAAAACACCGATGATCGTGAAAACTACTGGAAATTAATCGGTCAACACGGAATTGTGATTGATGAAGTCGAAATGAATAACGATCGAGTTTTGGTTTTGTTTGATGGAAATTTAGATGATTTTGAAATAGAAAATCACAATCTAATCAAAAATTCGTTATGGATAAAAAAGACGGATTTGGAAGTGTTGATGTAACACTAATTCATCCCCATAATCTCCATTAAATTAGAGTTATTCATACTATCAGTAGCCCATTCAATTTTCTTCTGAATGAAGGGAATTTCCATCGTTAAAAAACGATCTAAAGATTCATCGAATTTAAGATTTTTTTCATCTATTAACATCGAAATATCAGTAATTTTTGTCTTTTTCATATTTATTAATATTTGATAACCAAATTTAAGATTTTTTTATTTGAACTGCAAAAGAAATATATTCTTTATTTAATTGAAATTCCTCCCAATCTGAAACCTCATTTACTCTGCCAGCAATATATATCAAATGCTTTACATCATTATAAAATTTAGAAATACCCATACGATAAAGTCGTGTTCTAGATTTTGTACTTCCTTGTGCAAATACTTTTCTTGTAGGATATTTATTAAAAAAAATATAAAGTGCCTGAATGACTGTGGCTAATATCTTATTTCTTATCCCTTAATTCGATAAAACTATTGATTTTTTCATTTTCGATGAGTACCGTAAGATTATAATAAGCGATTTTCCATACTCCATTGGATTTTACTAAAATCCCACTTCCACGACATCCTCGCATCCACGTGTCTAAGTCTTCGTCGAACCACGCGATCGTTGCATCTTTTGAAAACATCCAAATGCGATGGGATGGTGTAAAATTCCATGCTTTTCCTTTATCGAAATAAGGTTTTGAAAAATTAGAAAATGCTTGTTTGTTCCAACGTTCACCTGGAGCAGTACCTAAAAAGACAAAATCATCCGACATAAAACCAAAGTAATTTGCATAATTCGCTGTACCTGCGGATCTATGCCATTGGTTCATTAAGGTGTCTAGATTTTTTTCTTGGCTAAAGGAAAATTGAGAAGAAAAAATTAACGTTAAAAAAAGTAAAATAGTGCGCATAATCAGAAATTAGATGACCAAATGTAGTCCAATTTTTACTTTTCTTCTTTAACTTTACGTAAAATTAATTCAGATCTCGAAAGCTTTCGGGACATAATTCATAAAACTAAATTTAAAAATATGTATCCAGCAGAATTAGTAGCTCCAATGAAACAAGATCTTGTGAATGCAGGATTCAATGAATTGTTAACACCTGCGCAAGTAGACGAGGCAGTTGCAAACACAAAAGGAACCTTATTAGTGGTTGTAAATTCTGTTTGTGGTTGTGCAGCAGGAAATATGCGTCCAGGGGTTAAATTATCTTTGAATGGAGATAAAAAACCAAGCAATTTAACAACGGTATTTGCAGGTGTAGATGGTGAAGCAGTTGCGCAAGCAAGAAAACACTTTTTGCCTTACCCTCCATCCTCTCCATCGATTGCGCTTTTTAAAGATGGTGAATTAGTTCACTTTTTAGAAAGACACCACATTGAAGGTGGAACAGCACAAATGATTGCAGAAAACTTAACAGAGGCTTACAACGAATTCTGTTAAGAATGATCGATACGCATACGCATTTATACTCTTCTCAATTTGATGAAGATCGCGACGAAGCAATTCAACGCGCACTAGATGCTGGTGTAAAAAAATTACTGCTTCCTAATGTTGATAAACGTTCCATTGATGGCATGTTCGCGCTGGAATCTAAGTATCCAGGTGTGTGCTATCCTATGATGGGATTACATCCTTGTTCGGTAAATGAACATTGGGAAGCAGAATTATCTCTATTAAAAAATTGGATCGACCAACGTGCATTTATTGCAATCGGAGAAATTGGAATGGACCTATATTGGGACAAAACCTTTCAAAAAGAACAAGAATTTGCTTTTATAGAACAAATTAACTGGGCAAAAGAATTACAAATTCCAATCGTAATTCACGCTAGAGATTCTTTTCCAGAAATTTACAACATTTTGGACAAACACAACGACGAACGTTTAACGGGAGTTTTTCATTGTTTTTCAGGAAATGAACAAGACGTACGTAAAATTTTAGATTACCAAGGATTTATGTTCGGAATTGGTGGGGTTGTTACCTATAAGAAATCAGAATTACCGGAAGCAGTGAAGCATATCCCTTTGGATAAGTTGTTATTAGAAACGGATTCCCCTTATTTAGCACCTACTCCATTTCGTGGTAAGCGAAACGAGAGTTCTTACTTAACACACATTGCAGATAAATTATCGGATATTTACGAAATTTCCAAGCACGAAATTGATCGAATTACTTCTGAAAATGCAATCAACCTTTTTTCATTATAGCAAATGCAACAACCAAGCGTATTAATCATTTATACCGGTGGAACAATCGGAATGGTCAATGATCCAGAAACGGGAACATTAACTGCTTTTAATTTCGATCATTTATACCAACAAATACCTGAAATAAAACGCTTGAATGTTCGTTTACAAACGATCTCTTTTGAAAAACCAGTAGATTCATCCGAAATGAATCCAACGTACTGGAAACAAATTGCTGCTATTGTTCACGAGAATTACGAAGCGAACGATGGCTTTGTTATTTTGCATGGTTCGGATACGATGGCGTATACCGCATCTGCTTTGAGTTTTATGCTCCAAGGATTAACGAAACCAGTAATATTAACAGGTTCTCAGTTACCTATCGATGAAATTCGCACCGATGGAAGAGAAAATGTGTTAACCTCTATAGAAATTGCAGGTGCAAAAAACACGGATGGTTCTAGCAAAATTCAAGAAGTAGCAATTTACTTTGAAAACAATTTGTTTCGCGGGAATCGCACTACTAAAATTTCTGCAAATGCATTTGAAGCGTTTAGTTCTCCGAACTTCCCTCCTCTTGCTACCGCAGGAATTCAAATTAATTATGCTACAACCGAATATAAAAAGTCTTCGACCTTGTCTTTGTTTACCGAGTTTGACAATCGTGTCGCGCTTTTGAAAATCTTCCCAGGATTCAATGCTTCTGTCTATCAGAGTTTGTTTGATATTTCTTCTATCAAAGGAATTATTTTAGAAACGTTTGGCGCTGGAAATGCACCTACAGACAAAGCATTTGATGATTTGATTGAAAAATACATGGAAGACGGTGGGATCGTACTTAACATCACCCAGTGTAACAGCGGTTCTGTAGAACAAGGATTGTATGAGACAAGTTCCTTCTTTCAAAAAGTTGGAGTTGTTGGTGGTGGGGACATGACAACCGAGGCGGCAGTATGTAAATTTATGTATGCTTTAGGGAATTGTACATCGCGTGAACAAATAAAAGCATTATTAGCACAAAATATTTCTGGTGAAATGACTGATTAAGTTAATTAATTAGTATTTTCGCAAACCAAATAAAATTGGAGAGATGTCCGAGTGGTTTAAGGAGCACGCCTGGAAAGCGTGTATAGGCCTAAAGCTTATCGCGGGTTCGAATCCCGCTCTCTCCGCACAGCAAAAAAGCCCGATGTGATTCGGGCTTTTTTATTGAATATCAAATAGTTAATATTTTTAATTTTCAATGCATTTGGGGTAGTTTAGCACTGTTTTAGCACTGTTTCTATCTTACAAAACATTGATAAACACTATTAAAATCAGACTATTTTTCACTGTTTTTTTGAATTAACTTTAATGCTCTTTCTCTACTTTTAGCTTCAGCATCAATTTTTAACTTTTCTGCTTTTGACAAGTTTTGTGTTTTAGGACTCAATATTTCACCTAACACTTGTTTTGCAATTTCTGAAGAAGATGGTGTTTCTGCTTCACGTAATTTCTGATTGATAGTATAAATTTTTTTGTTTACTGGAAGCTTTCCGAATTGTAAATTCCGCTCATGTTGACCATGTGATTCCGCTCCATCGTGACCAGTCATTTTGATGTCTAAAAAAATCGATTTTCAGCAGTTATCATATTAACAAAAATATTACTTTTTCTTTAGGATTTTATTTATCTTGACTTATTCTTTTTTTTCGCATCGATTCTCCTGTTATTTCCACACGATGTGCATTGTGTACAAGTCTATCCATCGTAGCATCAGCGATTGTTTTCTCGCCAATAATCTCATACCATTTTGATACTGGTAGTTGCGAAGTTAATATCATAGAACCTTTACCATGTCTATCTTCTATGATTTCTAAAAATGCCATTCTGTTTTGCTGATCCATCGGATGTAAACCAAAATCATCTAAAATAATGAGGTGAAAACGTTCTATTTTAGCTAATTCCTTTAAATAACTACCATCCGTTTTAGCTATTTTTAACTGTGCAAACAAGCGTGTGGTATTGAAGTATTTCACTCTATAACCATCTATACAGGCTTGATAGGCCAATGCTGTTGCTAAAAAACTCTTTCCAACTCCTGTGCTTCCAGTAATTAAAATGTCTTGAGATTGATGGATGTAATCTCCTTGAGCTAATCGTAAAATAGCATTTCTTTCTAAAGACCTTTCTTCACTAAAATCGATTTTTTCCATAGAAGCTTTATACCTAAAACCAGCTAGTTTTACGTTTCTATCTATCTTCCGATTCTGACGATCATCCCAT
>CANGOF010000073.1 GCA_947455515.1 Flavobacteriia bacterium | reverse complement strand
TTTTTATGCCATTCAGCTACAACTCCTTCCGTCATTGTATCGCTCAATTTCGGCATATAAATTACTTCAGCCATTCTATTTCTTTTTTAGTATTCTTTAATGTAAGGATAATCTTTTTGCATGTACACATCTTCGTACAATTCTTCTGGCGCAGGGTAAGGAGAATTTTCAGCAAATTCGATTGATTCTTCAACTTCTTTTTTCACCCAAACCGCAATATCAGCAATTTCTGTATCGTTTAACCATTTATTTTCTTTGATAACGTCTAAACAATGGTCGATTGGATCTTTCTCCATCCATTCTGCTACCTCTTCTTTTGTACGGTATTTTTGTGGATCTGACATCGAGTGACCTTTGAAACGGTAGGTTCTAATATCTAATAAAGTTGGACCATCTCCTCTTCTAGCTCGTTCACATGCTTCCGCTATTGCTTCGTGCACTGCTTCAGGAGACATACCATTTACAGATTTAGATGGCATTTCGTAGGAATCACCGATTTTGGATAAATCTTGCACGTTCGTTGAACGTTCAACGGATGTACCCATTGCGTAGTTATTATTTTCAATAATGTAGATTACTGGAAGTTTCCACATCATTGCCATGTTAAATGTTTCATGTAACGCACCTTGACGTACCGCACCATCTCCCATAGAAACGAAACAAACATTGTCTGTTCCTTTGTATTTCTCTGCAAAAGCAACACCAGTACCCATTGGAATTTGCGCTCCTACGATTCCGTGTCCACCCATGAAATTTCTTTCTTTATCAAAAAAGTGCATAGAACCACCTTTTCCTTTCGAACAACCTGTTGTACGACCATAAAGTTCAGCCATCAAGACACGAGGATCTGTACCCAATGCGAGTGGATGAGCGTGATCACGGTAAGTAGTCATGTGACTATCGGTAGGTCTAGACGCTGTAATTGTCCCGGCAACGATTGCTTCTTGTCCAATGTATAAATGGCAAAAACCACCAAATTTTTGTTGGATATATAATTGACCTACTTTTTCTTCGAAACGACGAATCAATAACATATCCGTATACCATTTGATATACGTTTCTTTCGAAAATTTAGTAGTACTTGTGGAAGCACTTTTTTTCGTTGTTTTTGTTGGTTTAGCAACTGCTTTTGTAGCCATATAACTTATGTTAAATTTCAATCCACAAATATATAAAGGAAACTTATAAAAAAAGCTTTTTTTTCGTTCAACTTCAAAATTATATTCCCAACGAAATGTGAATAAATAATTACCAGTTTACTAAAGGATATTCTGCTAAGAATTTAGCGATTTTATTTTTTGTATTTAATTCAAATTCAGATGATTTAATACTTTCAGGGTAGAGTAACTTATGGGAAGTCAATTCACGAAGTTTACGAACCTGCCTTGTTATTTCTCTTGTGTCTGAATCCATAAAAACATGTTCTACAGAATAATACACGAAATCTATCGCTTGTTGAGTCGGGTGTACTAAGTCTTCTTTGTAAAAACGATAGTCGCGTAGTACATCTACAACTAACTCGTATGAAGGAAAATACCATTCTTTTTCAGATATTGTTAAGCGATTGGTTACTTCTATTAACCTTGCTTTACTTCGATTGTTTTCCACTAAACCATCTTTACTATGTCTGACAGGACTTACTGTAAAAACAACTTGTATTTCAGGATTGATCTCGTAAATTTTTTCTAGTGCCATTTCCCAACTTTGTTCCATTTCACCAATAGAAGAAAGAATTTTATCAAATTCACAACTAGGAAATTTATGACAATTTGCAACTACGGTATTGAATTCTTTATGTTCATAGCCATATGCAGTACCAAAGGTTACAAATAAGAAAGAAGATTTTTTGATTGAATCTTTTAACTCATTCCGAAGATCAACCAACGATTTAAAAAAACTTTCCTTGTTCAAACCATAAACAGAGCCTGCTGCCATCCAAGACAGAAACAAATCATCCCGTTGAATGATACTCAAATTTACATCTTCTATTAAAAATAAATTTGCTAATGCTATTGGATGAAAGATGGTGCCAAAATGATTTGATTCTACTTTAAAACCACTTTTTTCAAATTGTCCTGCCATTTCATCCGAGAAACAACTACCTAACAAAGTTATTTTGTTACCTGTAGTTATTTTTTTAGGTGAAATATCTGGAGTAAAATCGAGCTGTAACTTCATTTAATTTGTGTATAAAGCTATTGTATAGTCATATAATTCTTTCCATCCATCCCATTTCCCATAATTGGAAATGGATTCGTTATGCCAAAGAGGGATGAATTCACCTCCATAGGTGGTAACTTCTTGAAATAATTGGGTTACCATTTTTTTGCTATCCTCTACAGAATAATTCAAGTAATCTAAAAAGGTTGCATCCATATAACAAAATGAATGAACAGTCAAATCTGTTATCGAATTTTTTAGAAGGTCGTAAAATAAAAATGGTCTCGCTGTCCCTGCTCTAAAACCAACATTGGAGGCATACCCCATTGAATAATCGTGTTTGACTTTTAGATTAATCAAATTTTGATACGTATAAGGTAAAGATAACTTCAAAAAATGTTGCCTTGAAAAAAGTACTTCTTGATCCAAGATTTCTTGCATACGTTCTACTTCTTTCTCTAAATAATAGGTACTGTAATTCGATTTGTAACTCGGATGTAAACCAACCAAAACTTTGCTAGCTAAATTCTGAATTAAAGCTCTATGTCGACTATTTAAAGAAGAAATATTACGGTCATATTTAGCAAAATCACCGATCAACCAAAATATAATAGGTTCGATTTGTTTGTTTTTCAACGCAATGATGTCGTCAAAGGTGTCAAATGGGTCTTTTTGTTTTTTGTTGGCTACCTCTTCTCTTATTTTTAAAGCTTCGGTATTTTTATTCCAGCGATCTTTTAGTAAACCATACAAGGAGCGAATTCCTTCTTTCCATTCGTAGGCTCTTACATTATCCACATCAAAAGTTGGTACAAATTTGAGTGGGATTTCTTTACAAAGAATTGGTTTATTGTATTCTTTTTCCATGAAAGAAATTAGGTCTTCACACCAACGATCCGTAATACACAATTCTAACCAACCATATTTTGCTTGAATGCTTTGGGATGCTTCGTAACGATCGTGTATGTCTCTTTTTTCCGTCAAATATTCTTCATACCTAACTAAGATATAAAATACAGATGCGATAGGATCCGTTACTCCGTTAAATGATAGGCATTCTTCTTGAAAGAAAAGAGATTTTTGTAGTTGGTATTCGATGATTTCTTCTGAAAACAAAACTTCGGAAGGAATAATTTGAAGTCCGGTATCAAAATGTGAAGCAGAGTAATTGAATTTAAATCCTTCCAAGACCTCAAAGTAGACAGGGTCGTTCGTAATTTGATAAGCTATTTCCCGGTCTTTAAAGATAAAGTCGAAGGTGTATACCAAACGTTCGCTTACTTCTTCTACAAAGATGACAATCATAATTTAGAGTAAATTTTTATCCGCATAGCTAAAGTAACCATTATTTGTAATGACAAGGTGGTCAATCACATTAATTTCAATCATTTTACCAAAGGAAACTATTTTTTCAGTTAGCTTATCGTCTTGGATGCTTGGAGATAGATTTCCCGAAGGATGATTGTGTGCTAAAATAATTCGAGTTGCGTAAACATCCAATGCTGCTTTAAAAATTAACCGCATATCTACTAAGGTAGAAGTAATTCCTCCTTGTGAAATTTTGACTGTTTTGATAAGTTTGTTTCGTTGATTTAATAAGGCTATATGAAACTCTTCCACGTGTAAATCTGAAAATTGGGCGTAAAATAATTGGTATGCTTGTTCGGAGGAATGAACAATAATTTCATCTGAAGTAATTATTTTTCTTCTTCTACCTAACTCAAAGCTTGCTAACAAAGTAATTGCCTTTGCTTCTCCTATCCCTTTAAATTTACATAATTGATCAAAGCTAAGTTTTGCAAACGCATCTAAGCTGTTATTTACATGTCGCAACATGTTTTGAGACATGCTTACGGCAGAAGCATCTTTGTAACCTGAACCTAAAATAATTGCTAATACTTCTGAATCCGTCAATGCATTCATCCCTTTTTGAAGCATTTTTTCCCTGGGTCTATCTTCTACTACCCACTGTTTAATCGGTTGATTTTGATACATTTTTTATCGTTTTCTTATTTAAGTTAGATAAAAAGTTGATTTTGAACAAATCGAATTCTCATTAAAATGTCAATAACCTTGTTTAAAAGTACAAAAGCATACCTATTTTCGAGTTTAGTAAGTAACGTACCTTTGTTTGACTAATACAAATGCAATTATGAACAAATTATTCATTACTCTTTCCTTGTTATCATTGATTTTAAATGCATGTGCACAAGGGCAAACTGAAAAGAAAGTTGAAACAAACAATACGAAGGAAATACAAATTCTTCCTGGTATTAATCATCACTATGTTTTGAACGATTATTTAAGCGAAAACCCTACGTTGGAAAAAGATGTTGATTCCATTTTTAACTCGTTAGACAATCAAACACGAATTGCTCAGTTATTAATGCCTGCAGTTGGTCGACTTGGATTAACGAATGAAGTGATTACAGATCAAATTAAAAAGAATTTAATTGGTGGTGTCATTTTATTAAATGGAACAAAAGATGAATTTACTAATTGGATTACAGCGTATAACAAGTTAAATCCATTACATGCTTCTTTACCTTTTTTATATTCTGCAGATGCGGAACCTAGTTTGGTAAACCGTAAAATTTCTGGTTCAACTATCGTATCTAAAGCAAATGAAATCAAATCCATCGATGGTGTTATAAATTGTGCTACCACTATTTCCAAAGACTTAAATGACATAGGTATTAATTACAACTTTGCACCTGTGGTGGATGTTTCCAAAAACAGCACGGTTGGTTATAGAGGTTTTGGAGCAATTCCTGGAAATATCATTCCTTGGTCGAATGCTTTTATTAAAACTACCCAAGAAATGGGAATTTTAGCTACTGCAAAACATTTTCCTGGTCATGGATTGGTATCTGGCGATACACACAAATCTTTACAAATGATTGACGGTGAATTAAAAGAGATAAGTAATTACCCTCCATTAATTAAAGAAGGCTTGTTATCCATCATGGTTGCACACATTGCGGTTGTCAATAACGAAAAGTACGACACCAAAGGTTTACCAGCTACAGCTTCTCCGGAAATCGTTCAGAAATTATTACGTGAAGAAATGAATTTCAAAGGATTGATTGTAACAGATGCTATGAATATGGGGGGGATTAGCTCCTTACCAAATGCAGAAATTAAAGTAATTGAAGCTGGTTGTGACATTATTCTTATGCCTTTAGATGTTGTAAAATCTCATGCATCATTATTAGCAAAATATAATTCTGATTCAGCGTTCAAGAAAAAAGTGGATGCTGCGGTGAAGCGTATTATTCGAATGAAACTTTGTTTAGCTAAATCTTAATTATCGATGTCTATTTACCTTGATAATGCTGCAACCACACCAATTGCTCCTGAAGTAATTGATGTAATGTTACCTATTCTCAAGGAAAATTTTGGAAATCCATCTTCCTCTCATTCTTTTGGTAGAAATGCAAAGGCTTTATTAGAGAATGCACGTAGAACCATCGCGAAAACAATTAATTGTTCCTCTGCAGAAATTATTTTCACCTCAGGCGGTACTGAAGCAGATAACATGGCAATTCGTTGTGCAGTGGAGCAATTAGGAGTAAAACATATTATCACTTCAAAAATTGAACATCACGCGGTTTTACATACGGTTGAGTACCTTCAAAAACAATTTGATGTAGAAGTAAGTTATGTCGAATGTGATGATAAGGGAAATACCCAACTTGCTCACCTAGAAAAGTTACTTCAAAAGAATGAAAAAACGTTGGTGACATTAATGCATGCGAATAATGAAATTGGCACCTATTTACCAATTAAACAAGTAGGAGAATTGTGTAAGCAATACAATGCGCTTTTTCATTCGGATTCAGTTCAGACTATTGGTCACATCCCTATTGATATTGCTACGTTTTACTGTGATTTTTTAACGTGTGCAGCACATAAACTACACGGACCAAAAGGAGTAGGATTTTTGTATGCAAATAAACGAAATCGAATTCAAGCATTCATTCAAGGTGGAGCACAAGAAAGAGGATTGCGAAGCGGGACTGAAAATACAGCGAGTATTGTCGGGATGGCAAAAGCAATCGAAATGGCTAACGAAGCATTAGAGGTTAAAATTAATTTGGTTTGGGGTTTAAAAAAATACATGATGGAATCATTGTTAAACAAAATTCCAGGTATACTTTTTAATGGAGAAACCACGCTAGAGCAAAGTTTGTATACCGTTTTAAATTGTAGTTTTCCATCTTCCAAAAACGATGGGATGTTACTGTTTTCTTTAGACTTGAAAGGAATTGCTTGTAGTGGAGGAAGTGCATGTACTTCTGGTGCAAACACTGGTTCACATGTACTTAAAGAATTAAAAGTAGATACACAACGCCAAGCAATTCGTTTCTCTTTTTCTCGTTATACCACAAAAGAAGAAATTGATTTTACGGTAAATTATTTAGCTGAATTATTCGCTGAATAAATTAAAAACGATAAAATTCTAAAAACAATTCTCCGATTTTCTTTTCATTGTATTTTTGCGCGCAATTACTTGCGATTGCTTTTCGGTCGTATTCAATATGTATACCTTTTTCAATTGCTTTCACCCAATTTTCGACGGTGTTTTGGGTTGTTATACCATTTTCAGACGATAACAATTCTGGTATCGCTCCAACTTCAGAAGCTATAACTGGGATACCGGAACAAAGTGCTTCTGCAATAACTACAGAGAATGTTTCAATTGAGGAAGCATGAAGAAAATAGATCGATTGCTGTAAAATAGTTGCAATTTCTTGCTTTTTTTTTCTTCCTAAATAATTGATTTTAATGGAGGATGGTAAAGCTTTAATCTCTTGTAATAATGGTCCCTCACCAATTAAATTCAGTTCCAACGAAACAGTTGATTTTTGCTGGATTTCATTCAGTGCTTTTACGAAAAAGATGGGACATTTGGGTGATTTCCATGTCGCAACAGCCGTAAATACAATTTTAGAATTCGGCAAAGTTTGCTCTGTCCAATGAAAAATGGAAGTATCAATTACATTTGGAATGACGGAAATTTTGGAGGCATTTTGGATAAATGGTTCTACTTTTTCTTTCAAAAAATTAGAAACAACCGATATTTTATCTGCTTCTTTCAATGTTTTTCTACCCAAATAACCAAAAGGATGTTTTTGAATAAATTGATCCATTTTAGACCAATGTTCCGTATGAACATGTTTCCAAAGGTAGGTTTTCAATAAAGAATTTGCTACTACACCACAAGGAAAAAGAACATTTGAATGTAGGATATTCACTTCCTCCGTAGGGATGTTTTTATTGATGTACTTAGAAACTATTTTACTTAATAAAAAAGGAATGGAATAAATCCATTTATGTAATTTAGAATGGATATGTATGTAATGTGTATCTACACCGTTTTCGTCTGTGAAATGCTCAACTGTTTTTTGTAAAATATGTTTACTGGGTTGAATATTAATTGCTAATACCTGAAGGTTAACTCCTGATTTATGAATCGCTGCAGCATGATTTTTGATAAAAATCCCTTGGTAAGGATTCTCTTTGGATGGATACCAAAATGTCAAAAATAAAACACCCATTATGCGTCGATTAATAGAAAATCAGAGTACAATACTAATGAAAACTTAGTAATTAGCTTGAATTTTGAGGTAGAATAATCGTAACAACAAATATTCTTTTATTTTTTCTTAAATTTGAAATCTATTTAAAATGTACGTAATCCATTTAAGATTATTGATTTTTAACTACTTAAATACTAAAATTAAACCAATACATTATGTCTACTTTTTTACAAAAAGCCGATCGCTTCCTATTAGGACCATTTTACAAGCAATTTATGAATACGATAGATCGTGAAACAATGGATTGCGACAGCTTATTAGACATCGGTTGTGGTTTTAATGTTGCCATGAAACAGTTGACTTCCCGAATGAGTCATTCCGTTGGTTTAGATGTTTTTCAACCAAGTATAGATAAAGCAAAAGTTGCTCGTACACACCACGAGTTTGTTTTGGAAGATGTAAAAACGTACTTAGAAAAGATGCCAGACAATAGTTTTGATTTGGTAATCGCTTTGGATTTAATTGAGCATTTAACTCGCGAAGATGGTTTTTGGTTGATAGCACAAATGGAGCGTTTGTCACGCAAAAAAATTGTGATTTTTACACCAAACGGATTTGTTCCTCAAACGCCATACGACAATAATCCTTTCCAAAAACACATTTCTGGTTGGGAAATCCCGGAAATGGAAGAGCGAGGTTACAAAATCTTTGGTTTTGGTGGATATCAAAAATTAAGAGGAGAACGTTTTCAAATCAAATTCAAACCACGTATTTTTTGGAAATACTTAGCTTTTGGAACACAAATTTTCATGCATAAAGCACCTAAATACGCTTATTCTATACTTTGTATTAAAAGCAAATAAACATGTCTCCTGTTGTTTCTATCATTACCCCTACTTACAATCATGAGAAATACATACTTGCATGTATTGCTTCTGCACAAAAGCAAACGTTTACAAACTGGGAAATGATTATTGTAAATGATGGAAGTACAGATAACACTCGAAAATTAATAGAAGATTACATTCAAAACGAGCCGCGAGTTCATTTATTCAATCAAGAAAACATTGGTGTTTTTAGACTGGGTGAATCGTATAATTTTGCCTTAGAAAAAGCGCAAGGAAAATACATTTCCATTTTAGAAGGAGATGATATTTGGGAGGCAGATAAGTTAGAACGACAAGTTGCTATTTTAGAAAAAAATGAAAACATCGTTCTTTCTTGGGGTCAAGCACAATCTATCAATGGGGATACGGAAGAAGTGTATAACCTTCATCCAAAGATAGATAAACCAGATTATTTTAACAATACTCCTAAAGGAAATATTTTAAATTTATTGTATTGTGAAAATTGGTTGCCAGCATTAACTATTACCTTTCGTAAAGATGCATTAGTAAAAATTGGTGGATTTTTACAGAAACATAACTTACCTCTTGTTGATTTACCGACGATTATGGAGTTAAGCTTATTGGGTGAATTTCATTTTGATAAACACTTGTATGGTAAATGGCGAATCTATGCAAATCAGGTAACAAAAACATTTACCGTAGAAATCATTAAAGGTCGTTATGAAACGGCTAAGGAACACATCGCAAAACATCCTGAATTCATAAAAAATCAATTAACATTAACCGAAAAAGAGTTTCATACCTATTTCGATAATCGTATAATGACAGGATATGCCATGTCTGGTCGTTATAAATTGATTCGTAAAGACTATAAAAATGCACGTAAGGACTATTATAAATCCTTGTTTTACAAAGGATTAATTAATCCTGTATGGAGATTGAGAGCCTTTATTGGTATCGTTTTTAGTTTTTTCAAATGGGATATTGAATTGCTTGCTAAACTTTTAGGGAAAAAATCGTACACACGCTAATGTTTACTAAGAAACTATTAAAATCCTCTTTAATTTACACGCTTGTTGGCTCTTTACCTTTAGCTTCTGGTTTCATCTTATTACCCTTAATTACCAATCATTTAAATAACGTAGATACGTATGGAGTATTAGCTTTATACACGAATTTCTCTTTATTAATGCAGGTATTAGTGAATTTCAGCTTGGACACATCTATCGGGATTCATTATTTTGACTACAAAGACAATCCAGAAAAATTAAATAAATACATTGGTACCGTTGTTTCTTCGTTATTATTGATCGGAGCAGGAATATTACTTATCTCCTTTTTATTTGGTGAGTCTATATTTAATGTAGTCTTTAGTAAGCATACAATGGAATATTGGCCATTTGGTTTGATGTGCATCGTAACCGCGATATTCAATAGTTTTTATAAGACCTATTCCAATTTATTGATTAACCAACAACGCACAAATCGCTTTTTTTGGATTAATATCCTGTATTTTACTGCTTCTATTGGCTTTACTTACATTGGTATATATCAATTTCCAAAAGTGATTGATGGTCCTCTATGGGGACGTTTGTTACCATCTGCTTTATTATTCCTCCTTACTTTCTTCTTCTTTGCAAAAGAATTTGGAATTAAACTACACAAAGAATTTATTCCAGACATGGTTAAATTCTGCCTCCCGTTGGTGTATTATGCAATCATCATGTGGGGAGCATCCTATGGAGATCGGTTTATTATCAATTATTTATTGACCCCTTTCGATGTAGGGATTTATGATTTCGGGATGAAATGGGTGATGCTAATCGATGTTGTTTTACTCGCATTAACGAATACGATAAACCCTGCAATTTTCAGGATTTGGGCAGATAATAAAATAAATTATAGTACTCCAGAAGTCAATCAAAACCATCATTTTTTCACCTTAATTCAATTGGTATTAATCGCAGGGGTCTTACTTTTCATTCCGTTAATTGTACCGTATTTTGTTCATAATCCAATGTATTATCGTTCCTTTAATTACTTGCCGATTTTAGGTTTAGGATTTTTATTTAGAGGAGTATCTAATATGTATTTGATGCCTATTTTTTATTATAAAAAGACGAAAGTATTACCAAAGGTGTTTTTAATTTCCTCCCTGTGTCAATTTGTTTTAACATTCATACTCATTCATTATTTTGGAATTGTAGGAGCAGCTATCAGTTTTGTGGTAGCTAAACCAATCCAAATCTGGATGATTGCTATAGAAAGTAAAAAAGTATTTACGTTTGATTACAACAAAACGAAAATGATTTTTCTCCCATTGTTATATGGATTTTTTATTATTACAATCTACTATGTGATTGGTGATTTCATTGCACTTTGGGTAAAGAATATTCTTCAGTTTGTACTTTGCATGCTCATGATTATCCTCTTATATCGCAAGGAAATAAAAGAGAAGTTAGTAGCTAAAAAACGAAATTAAATTCTTTATGCTTACACGTATTCGTACCTTCTTTAAAAGAATTCTTTCCTTCGTTTACCCTTCTTATTTCAGAAAGAGATTAGTTAAACAACATAAAAATGCTTTTGAAAATAATCAAGTTGATATTGAATTTGAAGTTATAAAGCAGCTACTTACGCCACAAAGTTGTGTGCTAGATATTGGAGCAAATAATGGAGAATATTGTTACTTTTTTCAAGAAATTAGCAAGGTAAAGAAAGTGTATGCTTTTGAACCGATTCCTTCCCTATTTAAAAAATTAAATGAAACTTTCCCTTCTATACAGGTTTCTCCTTATGCTATTAGCAATGATAATCGACAAACGAAACTTTACATTCCTTATATAGCACATCAACGATTTGAAACAAGGGCAAAACTCGATCCAATCAAAGAAGTTGGAGAAACAAAAAACCAAGAAATTACCGTAGAAACCAAAACATTGGATTCGTTATTTTTAGCTTCTTCAGAAAAAATAGATTTCCTAAAAATTGACATTGAAGGTCATGAATTACAAGCGATTCAAGGTGCTAGACAGCTTATTAAACGCGATCTACCTATAATGTTGATAGAAATCGAACACAGACACCATAAAGAGGAATTTTGGAACGTAATTAATGAAATAAAAGGTACAGAGTATCAGTGTTATTTTTACGATATTTCTATCCAACAAGTAGTAGAAATAAGCCAATTTGATTTAGAGAAACATCAAAATAGTGCGAATAAAGAGCAATATTACATCCATAATTTATTCTTTTTCCCGATGCATTATTCGATTGAATCACTCAATAAAAAATTAAATATCGCGTTGTAGAACTATGCAAAAGATCAAGGCACTTATCTCTTCTCCTTCGTTTAAAAGTTTGCTTATCCAACTTTCAGGTTTCGGATTATCGTTTGCGATTAGCCTTGTATTAACTAATATCTATGATGCAAAAATATATGGGGACTATGTTTTGGTATTTTCCACTTTAGATATGTTTGCAATTTTTTCCTTGGTTGGATACAATCAACTTTTCTCTATTCAAGTACCTAAAATGAAGACCGACGAAGAAAAATTTGGAATCTACAAAATCGCCACAAAAAAGAGTCTTATTCACTGTTTACTTATTTCAGCTTGCATATTGTTGTTCGGTATCTTCTACCCTTTTCAAGAAAATACATTGCGGTATTTCGTTTTTTCCTCTGCCATTTTTCTTCCTTTCATCGCGCTTACCATAGTTAATACCAATTTTCTATTCAGTTTAAAAGAAACACTGCTCACCCAATTCAATGATAAGATTATCCGTTTTGTACTTTTTATTGGGTTGATACTGTTAGGTTCTCATTTTACTAATTCTATAGGGATTATTATCGCAGCATTTGCAGTATCGACGTTAGTTACCTATGGAATTTCTTATCTTCTAAGAAAACGTCGAATTGATTTTGTAAAGTCACCTATACCGACTCCTTCCAAATTCAACAAAACCATCTATTTGTTATTGACTATCAATACAATTAACCTGCTATTTTCCAAAAGTGATGCCTTACAAATGGCCTATTATCTTGGTGCAGATTATGCAGGTGTGAATAATGTATACATGAAGATGTCTCAGATTTTACATTTAGTGATGAGTAGTTCTTTACTGATTTTCAGTCCTAAAATCTCAAAAATCATTGCCCAAGAAAGATTCGATTTAGTGCGTAAAGAATTAAACAAAGTATTTCGTTTTGCTATTCCTTTCAGTTTAGCATTATTAGTCCTCGTATTAACATTGAGTCCTTTATTTTTGAGTTTATATAAATCAAGTATTTATCAAGCACATAATTACAGTTTAACTTTATATTGTGTTTCAGCCGTATTTGGAATTCTTACTGGTCCCGCAGCATTGATTTTAATGTTGTCCAATAAGCTTTCGCATTTAATCATTGGTTATTCGATCGAGTTACTTTTAAATCTGTTTTTAAATGCTATACTTATACCACGGTACTCGATTGAGGGTGCAGCGTATGCTACTTTAATTAGTGAACTAGCTGTTAATCTTTATTTTACCTATATTTGTTATCGACACTTCAAATTGAATACTTTATTTTTCGGTAAATAAATGAAAATAGCTGTTATAGAAATAGAATGTCATGCGGAAGTGTTACGATCTACTATACTTTTGTTTTCTAAAGTACCACAATACCCAATTACGGTTTTTACCACAGATTCTATCTATATAGAAACTGGTTTAACCATAAAGGATTTCCCTAATGTAGAAATAGTAATTATCCCTGATTCTAAAAACACTTTACGTTTTTTAATAGACAATTTAGATTTTATCAACCAACATTCTTATTTATTGATAAATACCCTTCAAAATAATTTCAGATTTTTCAATCAATTAAAGATTCGTATTCCAATTTATCTGAGGGTTCACAATGTTAATTTTTATTGGTCGAAAGTATTTCAATTAAAAAAATATCGGCTTTCCAGTTATAAATTAATACTCAAAGAATTTTACGGGTTAGAATTTATACATCGTAAACAATTCCTTTCCAAGGTTACTGCTTTTTTGTTTCCAACTGAAAATCTAAAAAAATATGCCTTAGAAACTTATCATTTAAACCCAACAAAAACTGCTATTCTTCCTTTTACTTATTGTTTAGATTACCCTAATAAAAAAATAGAAAACGATCCGAAAATGATTGTTATTCCGGGTAAACTTGAATCTAAAAGAAAAGATTTTGAATTGATTTATACATTTGCGAAACAACTTGTATCTATAATTAAATTCGACATCGAACTTGTTTTCTTAGGAGAAAGTTTAACGATTGAAAGTAATAACCTCTTGGAAATTTTACGTGGATTGAGTACTGACAAATTAAAAATAACCTTTTTCAATTCTTTGGTTGATCCAATTACATTTGAAGAATACTTTAGTAAGGCAGATCTCGTTTTTTGTCCTATGATAGTAGATACTGTTTTTAATCTTTCTAAAGAAAAATACGGTCAATCGAAGGTTTCTGGAGGGGTGAACGATGCAATCCATTATGGTAAACCTATTATTATTTCGAAAGAATATCCATTCAATGAAGCGATTGTTAATGAATGTATTACTTTTGAGTCTATTCCTGACTTGGTGGAAAAAGTATCAAACTATTTATTGCAACCAAGCAACAAGATAGAATCAAATTCAAATACCATTTATACTATTGAAAATCAGCTGAATCAAATACAAAAACTATTCAAATGAGCAATTCATTAGTGATATCCTATTTTACAAATAGCCAGATTGATAAAGTTCGGTGGAATGACGCTATTGAAAAAGCATCCAATGGTATGGCTTATGCTTATTCTTGGTACTTAGACGCAGTATTTCCAAATTGGTCTGCTTTAATTAGTGAAAATTACGAGTATGTTTTTCCGATTACTATCAATTCTAAATTTGGATTATCCTATTGGTATTCTCCGATTTACACAATGCAGTTAGGTATTTTTTCTTCTAATGATATTTCGAACGATACTATTCATTCTTTTTTTCTATCTATCCCCAAAAACATTGCTTCCATTGATTTTAGTGTGAGTCCTTCCCAATCAATTATACCAAAAGGATTTACTTCTACATTAAAAAAATGCCAAGTTGTTTATTTATCTGCCACTTATCGAGATATACAACATAGGTATTCGAGTAATTTAAAACGTAATCTAAGCAAAGCAAATAAAGCAGAATTACGTATTGAAGCAAGTACAG
>CANGOF010000072.1 GCA_947455515.1 Flavobacteriia bacterium | reverse complement strand
TTTTAGAAAAGAAACACCAAAAAAACAAAGTAGTTTTAATAAAATCACTATTTCACTTGCTTCTCCAGAAATTATTCTGGAGCAGTCAAGTGGTGAGGTATTAAAACCTGAAACTATCAATTATAGAACTTACAAACCTGAAAGAGATGGTTTGTTTTGTGAGCGTATTTTTGGACCTGTTAAGGATTATGAATGTCACTGTGGTAAATACAAACGTATCCGTTACAAAGGGATTGTTTGTGACCGATGTGGAGTTGAAGTAACAGAGAAAAAAGTACGTCGTGAAAGAATGGGACACATTTCATTGGTTGTTCCAGTAGCTCACATTTGGTATTTCCGTTCGTTACCAAACAAAATTGGTTACTTATTAGGTTTACCTACTAAAAAATTAGATCAAATCATTTATTATGAGCGTTATGTTGTTATCCAAGCTGGTACAGCAACTCATTTAGATGGTGGAGCAATAAAATACTTAGATTTCTTAACAGAAGAAGAATATTTAGATATTCTTGAATCAGATGTTGTTTCTAAGGATAATCATCATTTAGATGATACAGATCCAAATAAATTTATCGCAAAAATGGGTGCAGAAGCACTTCATGATTTATTGAAAGGATTGAATTTAGATGAATTATCATTCAGCCTTCGTCATAGCGCCAATACAGAAACTTCTGTTCAACGTAAAAATGAAGCATTGAAAAGACTTCAGGTTGTTGAATCTATGCGTGAATCTCAAACACGTATTGATAACAGACCAGAATGGATGATTGTTAAAGTTGTTCCTGTTATTCCACCAGAATTACGTCCTTTAGTTCCACTAGATGGAGGTCGTTTTGCTACGTCTGACTTAAATGACTTATACCGTCGTGTAATTATTCGTAATAATCGTTTAAAGCGATTAATCGAAATTAAAGCTCCTGAAGTTATCTTACGTAACGAAAAACGTATGCTTCAAGAATCTGTTGATTCACTATTTGACAACTCTCGTAAATCTAGTGCTGTTAAAACGGAATCAAACAGACCATTGAAATCATTATCTGATTCATTAAAAGGTAAACAAGGTCGTTTCCGTCAAAACTTACTTGGTAAACGTGTAGATTATTCTGCTCGTTCGGTAATTGTTGTAGGACCAGATTTAAAATTACACGAATGTGGTCTTCCTAAAGATATGGCTGCTGAGCTTTACAAACCGTTTATCATTCGTAAGATGATTGAGCGAGGTATTGTTAAAACAGTTAAGTCTGCTAAGAAAATCGTTGATAAAAAAGATCCTGTTGTTTGGGATATTTTAGAAAGTATATTGAAAGGTCACCCTGTATTACTTAACCGTGCCCCTACTTTGCACCGTTTAGGTATTCAGGCTTTCCAACCAAAATTAATTGAAGGAAAAGCGATTCGTCTTCACCCATTAGTTACAACGGCATTCAACGCCGATTTCGATGGTGACCAGATGGCGGTTCACTTACCATTGGGTAACGCTGCAATTTTGGAGGCTCAATTGTTAATGCTTGCTTCTCACAATATCTTGAATCCTGCGAATGGAGCTCCAATTGCTGTACCTTCTCAGGATATGGTTCTTGGATTGTATTATATTACTAAAGCACGTGTTTCTACTCCAGAGCGTAAAGTTATAGGTGAAGGAGGAATTTTCTATTCTCCAGAGGAAGTTACTATTGCATATAATGAAGGTAAATTAGAATTGCATGCACCTATTAAGGTGAAATCTTACGATTTGGATGCAAATGGAGTACCAACATTAATGATGATTGATACTACTTGTGGTCGTACTTTATTTAATCAACATGTTCCAAGAGAAGTTGGTTTTGTAAATGATGTATTAACTAAAAAAGCGTTAAGAGATATTATTGGAAATGTATTAAAAGTTTCTGGTACTGCTCGTACAGCTCAATTCTTAGATGATATCAAAGAATTAGGTTACCACATGGCATTTAAAGGTGGATTATCTTTCAACTTAGATGATATTATCATTCCTAGTGAAAAAGCAGTTTTAGTTGGTAAAGCTGAAACAGATGTGTTAGAAGTTATGAATAACTATAACATGGGTCTTATCACTAACAATGAGCGTTATAACCAAATCATTGATATTTGGACACATACAAACTCTCGTTTGACTGAGACTTTGATGGATCAATTGAAAAACGATAACCAAGGATTCAACTCTATCTATATGATGTTTGATTCTGGAGCTCGTGGATCGAGAGAGCAAATTCGTCAGTTGTCTGGTATGAGGGGATTGATGGCGAAACCTCAAAAATCTGGTGCTTCTGCACAAGAGATTATTGAGAACCCTATCTTATCTAACTTTAAAGAAGGTCTTTCTATCCTTGAGTATTTTATTTCTACTCACGGTGCACGTAAAGGTCTTGCGGATACGGCTCTTAAAACTGCCGATGCTGGTTACTTAACACGTCGTTTGGTGGATGTATCTCAAGATGTAATTATCAATCAAAATGATTGTGGTACATTACGTGGATTGATTGCAACAGCTTTGAAGAAAAATGACGAGGTTGTTGAACCATTATTAGATCGTATTGTTGGAAGAACTTCCGTTCATGATATTTTTAATCCAGATACAAATGAGTTGATTGTTCGTTCTGGAGATTTAATTACTCAAAACGCTGGTGAAGCTATTTCCGCTGCTGGTATTGAAGAGGTTGAAATTCGTTCTGTACTTACGTGTGAAATGCGTAGAGGAGTTTGTTCTAAATGTTATGGTATTAGTTTATCAACACACCGTTTAGCACAAGAAGGTGATACAGTAGGTGTGGTTGCAGCTCAGTCAATTGGTGAGCCTGGTACACAGTTAACATTACGTACTTTCCACGTTGGGGGTACTGCATCTAACTCTACGGATATCTCAGATATGAAAGCAAAAGCTACTGGTTCATTAGAAATTGATGAGTTACGTACTATTGACTTGAAAACTGCCGATGGTGTTAAGAAAATTGTAGTTGGTCGTTCTGCTGAATTAAAAATTACGGATGATAATACTGGAATTGTATTAATGTCAACGAATGTTCCTTATGGTTCTGAGTTGTTGATTGAAAACAATAAAAAAATCAAAAAAGGAGACATTATCTGTAAATGGGACCCTTACAATGCTGTAATCGTTTCTGAAGTTTCAGGTAAAGTTGTTTATGATAATGTAATTGAAGGAATCACTTACCGTGAAGAAGTCGATGAGCAAACAGGATTTACTGAAATCGTGATCATCGAATCTCGTGATAAGAAGAAAAACCCTGCGATTCACATCATCGATCCAAAAACAAAAGAGGTATTAAGAGAATATAGTTTACCAGTTGATGCACACGTTTCAGTTAATGAAGGTGATAAAGTAGAAGCAGGTGTTACTTTAGTTAAAATCCCACGTGTTTCTGGTAAAACAGGAGATATTACAGGAGGTTTACCACGTGTAACTGAGTTATTCGAGGCAAGAAATCCTTCGAATCCTGCTGTAGTTTCTGAGATTGATGGTATTGCTGCTTTTGGTAAGATTAAACGTGGAAATAGAGAAATCGTTATTACTTCTAAAACAGGAGAAGAGCGTCGTTACCTAGTTCCACTTTCTAAACATATCTTAGTACAAGAAAATGATTTCGTACGTGCTGGTCAACCATTATCTGATGGAGCTATAACTCCAAACGACATCTTAAATATTGAAGGTCCTACGAAAGTACAAGAGTACATTGTAAATGAAATTCAAGAGGTATACCGTTTACAAGGGGTGAAAATTAATGATAAACACTTCGAAGTAATTGTTCGTCAAATGATGCTTAAAGTTGAAATCGTTGATGGTGGAGATACTAAATTTTTGGAAGGACAATCTGTTCACAAAGCAGATTTCATGGAAGAGAATGATGCACTATATGGTATGATGGTTGTAACTGATGCTGGTGATTCAACGGAGTTACGTTCAGGTCAAATCATTTCTTCTCGTAAGTTACGTGATGAGAATTCTCAGTTGAAACGTGCTGACAAGAAAATTGCGGAAGCAAGAGAAGCAGTACCTGCGACATCTACACCATTGTTACAAGGTATCACTAGAGCATCTCTTCAAACACAATCATTTATTTCTGCTGCATCTTTCCAAGAGACAACAAAAGTATTGAATGAGGCTGCAATTTCTGGAAAAGAAGATCACTTATTAGGATTGAAAGAGAATGTAATTGTTGGACATTTAATTCCAGCAGGTACAGGAACACGTAAATTCCAAAAAATGGTTGTTTCTTCTAAAGAAGCTTTAGAGGAATTACAAGAAAATTAATATTTACAATAGAGAGAGGGCTTATGAAAATAAGCCCTCTTTTTTATTAAAACAAGTATGGAAAACACGGAAAATCAAATTAGTATAGAGTTAAGTGAAGAAACCGCAGGAGGAATTTATTCTAACTTAGCTATAATCACACATTCGAATGCGGAATTTGTATGTGATTTTGTACAAATGTTACCAGGAATGCCGAAAGCTCAGGTAAAATCAAGAATCATAATGACACCTAACAATGCAAAACGTTTGATGCGTGCTTTAATTGAAAATGTTCAAAAATACGAGCAAGCAATGGGAGTTATCAGTGAAGAGGATATGCCAGGTACACCGCCAATGAATTTTGGAACTCCAACAACACAAGCTTAAAATCCAATTTTCAAATATTTATCCATGTTCGAAATTTCAGGTAGTTAGTTACCAATTTATCACCTAACTTTTTCCCAAGTTCGTCATTTTATATTTTTGAAAATTACATTTTATAGAGGTTAAGCAAATTATGCTTAACCTCTTTTGCTTTTTGTGGATGATATTTCTCTTGAAATACTTCACAAAGAATCTATTGTTGAGAAGTATTTATTTAAATGGTTAAATAATTAAGAATACAATATTATTTTTGTATAATAAAGTTGGTTTACATGTCTGATCGTATAGCGCAAATAATAGCAGAAATTCGCGATAAATTTTATCACGCAAAGAACGAATTAAAGCAAGTTAAAGAAAAAAGTATTTTTTTAGAAAATGAAGTTGTGTCTTTACAAGCAAAACAATCAGAGTTAGCTTCCGTTATTGTTTCAAAACAGGAATTTATAGACACATTACATCTTGAAAATCTTGAATTAAAAAAACAAATCGAGGAGAAGGATTTATTACTAAAAGAGAAGTCTGATTTGATTATACCAGTTGTTAATCATGATGAATTAATAAATGATTTAGTCAAGGAGATAGACACGTGTATTAGTCAATTAAAAAAATAGTCATGAGTAAATTATCGTTAAAAATAACCCTTGCTGGAAGAACGTATCCGTTGACCGTAAATGAAGGTGAAGACGAGAAAATATTGAAGGCTGCGGAAGATATTAATCGTGCAATTAAACTATTACAAGAAAATTACGCGGTAAAAGATATGCAGGATTTATTAGCAATGACTGCTTTACAATTAGCTACAAAAGGTGCTTCTGCGCCAGTTCAGACAAACCAACAAAATGAATTAGAAAATCTAGAACTTTCATTAGAAATGTTATTAGAGGATTTAAACAAAATGTAGTATTAATCGCCAATAAGTTGGTTTATTATCAAAAAAATGAGTGTAGAGGATATTTTATTAGGGAGTTTGATAGGTTTGATTACAGGAGGCGGAATTGCCTTTGTAATTCAAAATATAGTATTAAAAAAACGTACTGCTAAGATTTTAGCGGATGCAGAACATGATGGTGAGGCTGTAAAAAAAGACAAGATTCTTCAAGCAAAAGAGCGTTTCTTAAAGTTAAAAGAAGAACATGACGAAGTAATCAAAGATAGAGAGCGTAAAATGCAATCTAATGAGGATCGATTTAAAGCGAAAGAAAAAGTTGTTTCCCAAAAAACCGAAGAATTAGCTCGTTCTGAAAAAGAAATAGAAAAAATCAAATCAGAGTTAGAAACAAAATTAACTGCAGTTGAAGTTAAAAACCAAGAGTTAGATAAGACACAACAAAAACGTGTTGCAGAACTTTCTCGTATTAGTGGAATGACGGTTGAGGAGGCTAAAACACACATGATGGAAGCTTTAGTCGACGAGGCTCGTACGCAGGCAATGGTTCATATTAAAGATATTACTGAAGAAGCGAAATTAAATGCAAATAAAGAAGCGAAGAAAATTGTAATCCAAACGATTCAACGAGTAGCAACGGAGCAAGCAGTTGAAAACGCTGTTTCTGTATTTAACATTGAATCCGATGAAGTTAAAGGTAGAATTATTGGTCGTGAAGGACGTAATATTCGTGCTTTAGAGGCTGCAACGGGTGTTGAGATTGTTGTGGATGATACTCCAGAAGCTATTATTCTTTCTTGTTTTGATCCAGTGCGTAGAGAGATTGCTCGTTTGTCTTTACATCAATTAGTATCGGATGGTCGAATTCACCCGGCAAGAATTGAAGAGGTAGTAGCCAAAACAAAAAAATCGTTAGAAGACGAAATTGCTGAAACTGGTAAGAAAACTTGTATTGATTTAGGAATTCATGGTTTACATCCAGAATTGACGCGTATGGTAGGTCGTATGAAGTATCGTTCTTCTTATGGACAAAACTTATTACAGCACTCTCGTGAGGTGGCTAATATGTGTGCTATCATGGCTGCTGAGTTAGGATTAAACGTGAAAGTTGCCAAAAGAGCAGGTTTACTTCATGATATTGGAAAAGTTCCAGATGAGGAGCCAGAATTACCACACGCTATCTTAGGGATGAAATTAGCAGAAAAATATGGTGAAAAACCGGATGTTTGTAATGCTATTGGAGCCCACCACGACGAAGTGGAAATGACAACATTAATTGCACCAATTGTACAAGTATGCGATGCTGTTTCAGGTGCTCGTCCTGGTGCTCGTAGAGAAATTGTAGAGTCTTATATTAAACGTATTAAGGAATTAGAAAGCTTAGCATTATCTTATGATGGTGTAACTAGTGCATACGCAATTCAGGCTGGTCGTGAGTTACGTGTATTAGTGGAAGCTGAAAAAGTAACCGATTTAAAATCTGATGAATTATCTTTTACAATATCTCAACGTATTCAAACTGAAATGACTTATCCAGGACAAGTAAAAGTAACTGTGATCAGAGAGAAAAGATCTGTGAATTACGCGAAGTAGGTTTTAAAATGCGAATATCTGTTTGTATTCCAACATATAATGGAGAAAAATATATTAAAGAACAATTAGTTTCTATTTTAGATCAACTTTCATTAGATGACGAAATTATTATTTCTGATGATAGCTCTACAGATAATACTATTCATGTAGTTAAATCAATTCAAGATTCACGTATAAAATTGTTTGAAAACAATAAATTCAAGAGTCCAATTTTTAATTTAGAGAATGCATTAAAATTGGCTCAAGGTGATGTTTTGTTTCTTTCTGACCAAGATGATATTTGGAAACCTGATAAAGTAAAGATTACTTTAGAAAAACTTAAATCTGTTGATTTGGTAGTTTCTGATTGCGAGTTAATAGATGAAACCAATCAAATTATTAGTGAGTCGTTTTATAAATTAAATTCAACCAAACCAGGATTTGTTAATAATCTAATGAAGAATGGTTTTTTAGGATGTTGTTTAGCTTTTAATCTTAAAATTAAAGAATCAGTACTCCCTTTCCCTAAAAACATTGCAATGCACGATATATGGATAGGTTTGGTTGCTTCTTTATTGGGTCGTGTGATTTTTATTGATGATAAGTTAATTCAATATAGAAGACATGGAGGGAATTTTTCGTTCACATCCTCCAAGAGTAAATTTTCATTGTTTTATAAAATTCAATATCGCATGATATTTTTTAATCAAGCGATAAAACGGTTTTTACAGGTAAAATTTTTCAGATGAAAGTAAGTATAATTACTGTTTGTTATAACAGTAAGGAATTTATAAAGGATGCTATAGATTCTGTAATTAGTCAAACCTATTCCGACATAGAGTATATAATAATTGATGGTGGATCTAATGATGGTACTGTTGAGATAATTAATTCCTACGGAAATAAAATTACTACGTTTATATCTGAAAAAGATAATGGAATTTATGATGCAATGAATAAAGGATTGTCACATGTAACGGGTGACATAGTTGGTATATTAAATTCAGATGATTTTTATATAAATAATTTGATCATTGAAGAAATTGTAAGTGAATTTCAAAAAACAAATACAGATACATTATTTGCTGATTTGATATTTGTAGACAGAATAAATACGGATAAACAGGTTCGCTATTGGAAATCTAAACCATACATTGAAGGTTCTTTTTTTACAGGATGGCATCCTTCTCATCCTACTTTTTTTGTTAAGAATGAATTTTATCAAAAATTCGGTGGATTTGAAAGCTCAATGAAGTTTGCAGCTGATTTTGAATTAATGTTGCGATTTATTGTAAAACACCATGCAACAACTCTCTATTTTCCAAAGCCAATAGTCAAAATGAGAATAGGAGGAGCATCTACAAAAGGCATTTCGAATTTAATTAAACAAAATATTGAGTGTGTTAAATCTTTTAAGATAAATGGATTAAAAGTTTCGTTGTTTTACCCGATAATTCGTTTAACACCTAAAATTCTTCAAGTTTTAAAAAGAAAATTCAACTGATAATTTGTGCAAATTATTTTATTGAATCTTGGCTGACTTATAAAACTTTTTTACAGCTAAATAAAATGCGGATGTGATAAATAGTTCTGTAATTATTATACTTGCAGCCGTTCCAATCGCTCCGTATAGATTAGATAATATAATGTTAGACACAATGTTAATAATTGCACCATATATTATTATTGTGGAGTAAGTTTTTTTCTGATTGTAAGCTAAAAGAGTTTGATAGGATGAGATATTTAAAGCCACAATAAACGGGACAGTACTCAATATTTTCATTAATAAGCTTATATCCGCATCGTATTTATTTAATAATAGAAAAACAATATAATTTGAAAAAATAAAGACTGTGATGCAAATTAAGAATATACAAATTGAAAATGGGATTAAAATTTTTCTAAAAAACTTTTTTAATTCGACATTGTTTTTAGATATTTCACAGATATGAGGGTAAATAACTTGCGAAAAAACCATTAATAATTGTCTGATTACAAGCATTATTTTTTCTGCGATACTATAATTCCCAAGTTCAAGCGCTGTAGAAGTAAAACCTAAAACGATGAAATTAGAGATTACATAAGCTTGGTTTAAAAAATTTGAAACGAATATGAGAAATCCAGCTTTAATTTCATTTATTACTTCGTATAGTTTTATAAGTTTAAATCTTAAATTATATTTTTTTGTAATGAATTTTATACTTATCATTCCTGTGATAATTGCAGCTATTGAGTATATTAAATTTACATATATATAATCCGTTTTTTGTTTTATTAGTATGAAAATTAGTATAGTAAAAATCGTTTTGCTAATCACATTAAAATACATAAGGTATTTCATTTCTTGTAAACCTTGAAATAACCATACAGGAAAGATTACTTGACCGATTAATAATCCTGAACTGAATATATATAATAACCAATAATCTGAAAATTTTGGCACAAATAGTACCAATGTCGTTAATAAGACCATGGATATAATTAGTAAATAAATTTTAGTTGTAATAGTTCTATTAAAAATGATTTGAATTTTTTTATTGTTGTTTTTATTAATTGAAATTTTTCGAATCGCTGTGATATTGTAACTATATTCAATGATGATAATGAAGTATAACATTATTGTTTGTGAATATTGTGTTGCACCGAAGAGTTCAGGCTGTAGTGTTTTGATTAAATATGGAAAAGTTAATAAAGGAAGTATAAAATTAAATGCCTGTAATCCATATAAGTATATGAAATTGGAAAGTAATTTGTTTTTTGATAATGTGATTATTTTTGTTTTGATCGACATTACATTTCTTGTTTATTAATCGGTTTAATTCTTAATATTAAAAGAGCCATTATAACAAAGCTCATACCGATTGAATTTACTAATAAAGGGTTTGTGATTGATTGTAAATAAATTACTAAAACTCCGGTAATCCAAGGGACAGAGGTGTTAAAATGCTTTTTAGAATTTACTCTGAAATTGAAAATAGTATATAATAAAATAAATAGCCAAAAACATAATCCAAGTATACCTTGTTTAAAAAATATCTCTAAATAGGTCAACTCCATATGTACAGGTCTAATAGGTACTCCTACTCCTAACCCTTTCCCAACAAAATAATTGAAATCAGATTTCTCCTTTATTTTTTGTTTTTCAGTATTTAAAACTGAATTTTTTGTTTTTATAGTTTTGCTTTCAGTAATTAAAATTTGGGATTTTACCTCGTTAAATTGTTGTTTTCGAATATCAACGCTTTCTTGTTTGTTACCCAATGCTGTTATGTAAAAATTTTTGAAAATAATAGGAATAGTAATCATGATTGAAATCAATGTAAAATGAAATATCATTTCTTTAGATTTTAAAAATGCGATTTTAAATTTATTTAGAGTCCAATTATAAAATAGTGCACCTGCATATACTAAAAGCGTAATTGCCAAAAGCCATCTCAAAAGGGTTAAAAATAGTGCAACATAAATAACGATTGCAATTAGGCCATTTTTTAAAGTTGGTTTAGAGAAAAGATAAAAAAAGATTCCGATACCTAAATAAAAGAAACCTTTGTAAAAAAAATTTCCTCCAGTACCTCGAAACATAAACTCGTCATGAAGCCATTTAGCACTTAACATATTGTAGAAAGGGTCCATTTCGATAATGTTTAATTTAATTAACATGTAACATATTAGATATGTTACGGCTAAAATTAAAGTAGACAACTTAATAATTTTGATGATTTTATCTATTTGTTCCTTAGTTTTAATACATATTGAGAAACAAATAATTGACAGAAAAAAAAGCAACTGTTTAATATCTGTAAAAATTAATCCTTTTGGAGCATTGTTCATATATCCTACAGTTGCTCCGATAATTATAAGGGCAATAAATGCAGTGATTATTCGATAAATAAAATTATCCTTGGATTCAACTAATAATCGAATGCTAAACCAAATTAAAGCAATCGAAAATAATATCATTCTTAATGTAATAAATCCAAAGCTTATCACTCTTCCACTACCTCCAATAAATAATTCGAATAATAAAATGGAAAAAAAATAGGCTTCAATTTTTTTTGTTTTTTCTGAATTTAAGATGTTAATCATAATTTTACTTTGAAATATTGATTCTAATTTATATAAAAGAAATTTTTTACGTATATAAGAAAAAATTTCAATGTTTTATTCCTCCACGTTACTATTAATGTTCTAAATGTGATAAGAATAATCACTTGTATTAGTTGGTTAGTTGATTTTCCATATTCAAATGCTCCTGAACAATAAAAATTAAAACGTACTAATTGTTTATTGAGATCAACTTCGGATGAGGAGAGATCATGCGTACAATTATTGTCAGTTAAAATAAAATGGTTGTATTTTTTCTGAAATTTATGTATAAAATAAAAATCTGAAAAATCCAGTTTAATTTTTTCATTGTAGCCTCCAATTTCACGGAAAGCATCAACATCAATTAGCATTCCACTATTTAAAAGTGATTTATTTTTAAAAGTATTTACACCTAATGTGACATTTTTAGATATCCTACCTCTATTGAATTTAAAAGAACAAGGTGATAAAATTTGATTGTTTGATTGTAATATAGGAGCAAAAAGCTTTTCAGATGGAAAATTCTTAACTGACTCGGAAGTTTTTTCAAAAAAACGAGTTGGAAAAATAGTATCTTGATCCAACAGTAATATCCAATTTAAATTCAATTCTTTTGCTTTTTCAGCACCAGCATTGTATGCTTTACTAACTCCTGAATTAGTGTTGTCATTTACGATTTCAAGTTGTTTTAAATGGTTGTTTGGTAATTCAACTTTATACTCAGGAGAGTTATTGTAAATGAAAATATTTAAATTTTTGTCTTTATTCGTTAAAATTAATGATTTGTATGCTTCCGAATTTTCAATTGCACAATTATATAAAACGAGTACAATAAGTGTTTGGTCAGTAAGAGAGATCATATTATTGCTCATTTCTTGGAGTAAAATTTAATAAAATAGCATTGAAAAGCGCGTAGAATTCTACACCAGCTTTTGATTCTAACATGGATTCAACAAGCATATTGGTCACTATTAAAAATAAAAAATAGATATACAATGCGTTATGGTTTCGAATTGAAATTATGGCAGGATACAGCAAAGAAACGATAAAAAGCAATCCTCCTCCGACTCCAAATAAGATGAAAAATTGAAGGTATTGATTATGGCAATTATTTTCATTTACAACTCCATGTGTGAAATCATCTTTTTTATATTGTTTAATCAATTCATCTTTTATATCTCCAGTTCCTACACCTATTGCTAAATTTTTCAATAAAACTTTTTTACTAGATTTCCAGATTTCCAGTCTTGCATTAGACGATCCATTTGTTTCATTGGAAGAATTTGATTTGGAAGATAATTCCTGCTTCGCTTCTTCAAATCTTGATAATGCTACAATATTATTTTTGAAATATGAAATTAGCAGGAAGACAATAACTGAAATAGCGCTAAGTAGAAGTATGAGTGTAATTTTTTTCTTTATCAATTCTTTAATTGAAAAGAATAATAATGCTAATGCTGCAATTAAAATCCCAGCTTTAGAGGATAAAGTTAAAATTCCAAAAATAAATAAGGTACTTATAGTGAGTAGGATGATTTGATTTTTTGTGTGATTTAATTGTTTTCGATCGCTATTTGAAATTTTATAAAAAAGATAAATCGTATTAAAACCTAAATAAAGTGAAAAATAACTTGGATGCATGAAGTTCGAAAATTCATTATAAAAAAGTACTGTTGCACTTTTTGTAACATAAAATCGATAACCAGCTCTAATAAAACAAAAGCTTACTGCAAGGATATTTCCAATAGTAAAATATTTTAATACCACATTTAAGTTCTCAAATGTTAATTTTTTTTCTGCAAAAATCACAAAAGGAAGAATGAAAAGAGGTAGCTTGATTTCTAAATCTAAGGATGCGTATTTAAAATTACTCGTGTATATTAAACCAATTAAATGAACAATATAAATAGATAGTGTCAAGATTGCAATTTTATTTCCTAAAAGAACTTTCAATTTTGATAATGGTTTATTCTCTTTATCTATGAAAAAAAATAAAAACAATGCTATCCCAAAAACAGAAGAAATATTATTTCTGAATGGGAGAAAAATTAGTGATAATGCTATAAGCAGGATGTAATTTTTAGCTCGATCTTTATAGTTGAAGGGGATTGTCATCTAACTTTAATCTTGGTTATTTTATATTTAAATCACGAAGTTACAAAATCTATTTATTTCTATTAATTTTACTTTAATAATGGTGAATTAGTTACAAGCCATTAATTTTCGATGTCAAATGATTTTATATTTTTTTTTAGCTGGGTTGATTTCTTATTTTTTGACCTATTTTACTCGAAAAATAGCAATCAAAAAAGCTATGATTGATTTGCCAAATGAGCGAAGTTCACATACTGTTCCAACTCCAAGAGGTGGCGGTATTGCGATTGCATTGACTTGGTTTATCAGTATAACTCTTATGTATTATTTTCACCAAATTGAGGGTTCACTTTATTTGGCTTTAATTTCAGGATTATTATTGTCAATCATTAGTTTAGTGGATGATATTTATACGTTAAAAAATAAACCTCGTTTGTTAGTCCAGGCCATAGTAGCAGGCTTAGGACTTTATTTTGTAGGAGGATTTAATGAGGTAGATTTAGGCTTTGTTGTTTTTACTAATGCGTACGTCTTGAATATTTTGGCTTTTATTACTATCGTATGGTTTATTAATCTTTTTAATTTTATTGATGGCATTGATGGGTATGCGAGCTCTGAATCTATTTTTGTTATTGCTTCGTTGTATTTTTTTACAGGCGAAAGTTTTCTTTTATTTTTACTAATGGCATTAGTCGGTTTTTTACCATGGAATTGGGATAAGGCTAAAATTTTCATGGGAGATGTTGGTAGTACTTTGTTAGGATATACCATTGTCATTCTATTGTTTTATTATCATCATACTCTTCAATTGACAATTTTTGAAGGCTTAATACTAACTTCTTTGTTTTGGTTTGACGCAACTTATACACTTATTCGAAGATTTATTAATAAAGAAAATGTCGGTCAAGCACATCGTAAGCATGCATTTCAACGTATAGTTCAATCTGGTTTTAGTCATCAAAAAACAGTATTATACGGAATGTCCGTTAATCTTATTTTGTTTTTTATGATTTTGTATACGAGGTTTTTACATGTTGTCGATTTTGTAGTGTTATTGATTTCAATACTTCTATTGTTCCTCCTAATGTTTTTTGTGAATAAAAAGAAAGCATTTTAAAATGGCAAGTTCTTCCGATTTTTTTGATTCTGTTTTTCAAGTAGTAAAATTAATTCCTAGAGGTCGTGTGACTTCTTATGGAGCAATCGCAGCTTATTTAGGTACCAAAAAATCAAGTCGTGTAGTTGGTTATGCCATGAATACTTCTCATGCAATTCCTGGAATTCCTGCACATCGCGTTGTAAATCGTTTGGGGTGTTTAACAGGGAAGATGCATTTTTCCAATCCAGAGGAAATGGAGAAGTTGTTGTTAGAAGAAGGTGTGCATGTAAAAGACGATTGTATCGTAAATTTTAAACAATTGTTTTGGGATCCTTCCATCGAATTAGAATTGTAATTACTAAATTCGTTACATGATACTTGTAACAGGTGGTACTGGACTTTTAGGAAGTCATTTAATTCACAACTTAGCTAACGCTGGAAAAAGTGTACGTGCGACCTATCGTGATCCAAAACGTATCGAAAAAGTAAAGTCACTTTTTTCTTTTTATAATACACCTTTTGAAGTTTTTCAGTCCATTGAATGGGTGGAATGCGATGTATTGGATGTTGTGACTTTAGAAG
>CANGOF010000071.1 GCA_947455515.1 Flavobacteriia bacterium | reverse complement strand
TGCAGCTGTTTTGTTATTGAATGAATTCAAGGCAGACGGACCAACCTTTGCGATATTGAAACATAATAATGCGTGTGGGGTTGCGACAAGAAATACAATCAAAGAAGCATACGAAGTAGCCTTGGCTGCGGATCCTGTTTCAGCGTTTGGCGGAATTTTAATTTCTAACACAGAATTAGATTTAGAAACTGCAACGATGATCAACGAACTTTTCTGTGAGGTGGTAATAGCTCCAGGTTTCCAAGCGGAAGCATTAGAGTTATTGAAATCAAAGAAAAATCGTGTTATCCTTCAACAAAAATTTGTACAACTACCAACTAAACAGTTCCGTACAATTTTGAATGGCGTATTGGAGCAAGACAAAGATTTATTAACCGAAACTATTGCGGATTTTAGAACAGTAACGAAAGTTACTCCAACTGCGCAAGAAATGGAAGATATGGTCTTTGCAAACAAATTAGTAAAACATACAAAATCAAATACAATTATTCTTGCTAAAAACAACCAACTATTAGCAAGCGGAACTGGTCAAACATCGCGTGTTGATGCCTTGGTACAAGCAATTACCAAAGCAAAAGCATTCAACTTTGATTTAAAAGGTGCTGTCATGGCATCCGATGCGTTTTTTCCTTTCCCTGACTGTGTAGAAATTGCACACAACGAAGGAATTACTGCAGTGGTACAACCGGGAGGTTCTATCAAAGATGATTTATCCGTAAACTATTGCGATGCGAATGGATTGGCAATGGTAATGACAGGTAACAGACACTTCAAGCACTAAAAAATAGTTTGCGAAAAGTGAAACAAAATTTGTGATTTTGCGATATAACTGCATAAAAAGACTTCTAGAAGTGGAAGCATACTTTAAAAATGGGATTATTTAGTTTTTTAACACAAGAAATAGCAATCGACTTAGGTACGGCTAACACGCTGATTATCATGAATGATAAGGTGGTAGTAGATGAGCCTTCTATCGTTGCTAAAGACATTCAGTCTGGAAATATTGTTGCGATAGGTAAACGTGCTCAACAAATGCATGGTAAAACGCACAAATTGATTGAAACGGTTCGCCCATTGAAAGATGGAGTAATCGCAGATTTCCAAAGTGCGGAAGCAATGATTCGTGGAATGATCAAAATGATCAACATTGGAAAAAGCTTCTTCACCCCTTCCTTACGTATGGTAGTTTGTATCCCTTCTGGTATTACAGAGGTGGAAAAACGTGCAGTACGTGACTCATGTGAGCATGCTGGAGCAAAAGAAGTTTACTTGATTCACGAACCTATGGCAGCTGCGATTGGTATTGGTATCGACGTGGAAGAACCAATGGGAAATATGATCATCGATATAGGTGGTGGTACTTCTGAAATTGCCGTAATTGCCTTAGGTGGTATCGTTTGTGATAAATCTATTCGTGTTGCGGGTGATGATTTCACACAAGATATTGAAGAGTACATGCGTCGTCAACACAACATTTTAATTGGTGAACGTACAGCAGAATTATTAAAAATTGAAGTTGGAGCTGCAATTCCAGAATTAGAGAATCCACCTGCAGATTTCGCAGTTCGTGGTCGTGATTTAATGACCGGTATTCCAAAAGAAATTATCGTTTCATATACGGAAGTTGCCCACGCTTTAGATAAAACGATTTCTAAAATTGAAGAAGCGATTTTAAGTGCTTTGGAGATGACTCCACCGGAACTTTCTGCAGATATCTACAAAACAGGTATCTATTTAGCTGGAGGTGGTTCGATGCTTCGTGGGTTGGACAAACGAATTTCTCAAAAAACGAAACTTCCTGTGCATATCGCTGAAGATCCGCTTAGAGCAGTTGCTCGTGGTACCAGTATCGCCTTGAAAAATATTGATAGATTCCAATTCTTAATTAAAGATTAATGAAAAGTCCCGAAAGGGACTTTATGTTTTTGCTACAGTATGCGTAACCTAATTGCGTTTTTTAGACGTTTTCGTATTTTCCTTTTTTTCGCTCTTTTGCAAGGGATAGCATTAACTACGTATTTTAATTATTTAGCATATCCACGTTCACAATACCTAACAACTGCTTCTGCAGTTTCTGGTCAATTGTTAGAATACCATAACGATATTGTAAAACATTTTCAATTAGCATATAACAATCGTAAATTACAATACGAGAATGCCTTATTGCGTAAACGTTTAGCAAATAGTTTTATTCGTGTAGATAATAATACTGTACTTGTAAATGATACGTTAAACGACCAACAATACGAATACATTCCTGCTGTTGTTATTAATTCAACCGTGAATAAACGAAATAATTATTTTACGTTGAATAGTGGTTGGAAAAAAGGAATCAAACGTGGAATGGGTGTAATTTCAGCGAATGGAATTGTTGGAATTATTCATAATGTAAGCGAACATTTCTCTGTCGTAAGATCTGTATTAACTGAAAATATAAATATTGATGTTATTGTGGCTTCAAATGGAATTCCTGGTATATTGAAATGGAATGGAATGAATGCCAAAATAGGATCTATTGCAAGTATTTCGAATGACTTACCTATTAAAAAATGGTCGAAAATAATAACAAGTGGTGGATCGGGTTTATTTCCTAGAGGACTTACTGTAGGTAAAATCAAAGAATACAAAATGGTAGAAGGAAAGCCACTATGGGATGTATCTATTTACTATTCTGAAGACTATAGAAAAATTCAAAACGTATACGTTATCAAAAACTTACTTTTGAAAGAACAGAAAAAAATGGAATCAACAATTCCTTCAGATATTGAAGACGATATAAAATAATGATAGAAATAATTAAACATAGTGTTCGTTTTGTATTATTCTTGTTAGCACAAGCATTTATTTTTAATCAGTTAGAAATTGGCTTAGGTATACAATTAATGGTCTACCCTCTTTTTATCTTTTTACTACCTCTCGAAATAAATATTTTTGCTTCTATGATAGTATCTTTCCTATTAGGTTTTGGAATTGATATGTTATCAAATACTTATGGTTTACATGCATCTTCGGCGTTGATTTTAGCTTATGGAAGGCCTTACTTAGTGAAATTATTTGAACCTCGAGATGGTTTTGATCCTGGGGTAGAACTCACAGTTTATACCATGGGGTATGCATGGTTTAGTTATGTTTTTGGAATATTTTTATTAGCACATACAACTTGGTTTTTCTTAATTGAACAATTCAAGTGGAGCGAATTTTGGTATGTGCTTCTCAAAACTGTACTTGGGGTACCATTATCTTTAGGGGTTTGTATTTTAATTCAATTCTTATTTTTGAAAAAACCATCTAAACGATGAATACGGACGCAAGAAGATATGTTATCATTGTTTTCTTTTTATTGGTAGGTTCTATCTATACAATTCGTCTTTTCTATATGCAAGTCATTGATGATAGTTGGACTTTAAGAGCGCAAGAAATTGCAGAAAAAAGACAACAAATAACTCCACCAAGAGGTGTTTTTTTTGATCGTAGAGGAAAAAAAATAGTCGCAAATAAAACGTATTTCAACCTTATGATGCGTGAAGCAAACATGAGCGAAAAATTTGACACAAACGCATTTGCGAAATTGATTGGTTGGTCACCAATGAAAGTGAAAAGTAGATTTTGGGAAATAAAATTAGGGGAAGGAAGATATAAAAATCCACATACAGGTAAAACAACCTCAAACTATCAAAAAATTCGATCCTACCCTTTCGTAAAAGAAATGTCGATGGAAGAAATGGCAAACATTGCCCCTTATCTACATAATTTCCCTGGATTTTACGAGGAAATTACAAGCATGCGAAGTTATCCATATGCGAATGCAGCTAATATATTAGGTTATTTATCCGAAGTGAATGGGGAAGAAATAACAAAAGACCATTTCTACCGAGCGGGGGATAATATAGGTCGTGCTGGATTAGAACGTTTTTATGAAAATGAATTACGTGGCATTAAAGGAATTCATTATGTAGTTACTTCAGCCTTAAATAATGAAATCGAACCCTACGCAAATGGGGAATATGATACCGTAGCAAAACAAGGTCCAGCACTCCATTTAGGGGTGGATATCGTACTTCAAGCATATGGCGAGAAATTAATGAAAAATAAACGAGGGTGTATCGTGGCTATCGAACCTAGTACAGGAGAAGTATTAGCTTTAGTTTCTGCTCCTACTTTCGATCCCAATTTATTTGTTGGTAAACGAAGTATCTCAAAAAATTATTCGAAATTAATTACAGATCCTGCAAAACCTCTTTACCCAAGACCATTGTCTGCCGAATATCCTCCAGGATCTACTTTTAAATTAATTCAAGCATTAACTGCATTACAAGAAGGTGTAATTCGTCCAGAAACAGGTTTTCCATGTACGAAAAGTATGGTGGGTTGCCATAATCACCCTCACGCACGAAACGTTGCTGAAGCAGTTCAATATTCATGTAACCCTTATTTCTACTATACCGTTAAAAAAATAATTCAACAAGGTAAACGTAAAAAAGTTACAGAAGACGCTCCAATTGGTTTAGCAAAATGGACAAAGTATATGAAAAGTTTCGGATTCGGTGTACGCTTAGAGACAGATATAACTGGAATTCGATCTGGTTTAATTCCTGACCCAGCATATTACGATAAATGGTATGGCCACAATGCTTGGGCTTTTAGTACTATTCGTTCTAATTCCATTGGTCAAGGAGAGGTAAAAGCTACCCCATTACAATTAGCGAATCTTGCTGCAATATTAGCAAACAGAGGTTGGTACATCACCCCACACTTTGTAAAATCAATTGGAAGTAAAGGACCTAAAGATATCTATAAGCAAAAACATTATACACTCATTAATCGTAAGCATTTTGATCCTGTAATTGAGGGAATGAGAAGAGTGGTAAACGAAAAAGGAGGAACTGGTTCACAAGCACGAATAAAAGATATTATTGTTTGTGGGAAAACAGGAACTGTGCAAAATCCACAAGGGGAAGACCACTCAGTTTTTATTGCATTTGCTCCGATGTACAAACCAAAAATTGCAATTGCAATATTCATTGAAAATGCAGGATTTGGTGGAACATGGGCTGCTCCGATTGCCAATTTAATGATGGAAAAATATTTAAAGAAAAAAATTACCGATAAAGAAAAAGAAAAACACATTTTGGAATCGGATTTAGATTGAGTTAGACAAAAGAAGGAAAGACGAAAGATTTAATTATTGTCTTTCTTTTAAAAGTCTTTGTTCTTTGCTCTAAAAATCTTTATTCTAGAAAATATGAAAAGAGACGAATCAATAATAGGAAACATTGACTGGGGATTATTTATCGTATTCCTTGTCATGATATTCATGGGGGTTGCGAACGTATATTCAGCTGCCTTTAATCCAAAACACCCTGAATTATTTGATTTCTCCCAGAAATACGGAAAACAAATTATGTGGGTTGGAATTTCATTATTCTTAGGCCTGATGGTCTTTCTCATTGAAGCAAGTATTTATCGAAAATTTGCTATACCTATCTACCTGTTTTGCTTAGTTTTACTCGTAATCGTACTTTTTATGCCAAGCGTAAATGGAGCGCATGCATGGTTAGGTATCGGATCCTTAGGTATTCAACCTGCTGAATTTGCTAAAATAGGTACTGCGATTGCTTTAGCAAGCTATATAAATAGCATTAATGTAAAACAACAAAATGTAAACACCGTAGTTGTAGCAAACATTATTCTATTAATTCCAATGGCGTTAATATTATTACAACCGGATGCTGGAACATTTGTTGTTTTTACGGGGTTCCTTTTCGTTATGTATCGTGAAGGAATTACATACGACCCTATTGTTTTACATTTAGTCAATTTAATCCCAGGCGTACGTTTTAAAAGTACTTGGGTCGGTTCACACTTCATTCCTATATTATTTGTCGTTGTTTTCTTATCGATCATTACTTTATTAATGAGTGATAACACCATACATTTTTTCTTGTTTCCTGGAGTGGATATACCCGGTTTTTATGGTGTAATTGGTGCACTGATGTCTATGGGAATTATCACCTATTTTTTACTTAGGTTCTTTGCATCAAAGAGAGAAAGAAATCGTATTACGATGATTGTAGTTATCGGTTTTGTTTTGTGTTCCTTAATTGCATCGATCGTTAACTTTGGATTTCAAGGTTTAAAAAAACACCAAAAAGATCGTATAGAACTATTTTTAGGGCTAATCAAGGACCCTAATGGTTTAGATTACAATCGAAATCGTGCAATGGCTGCGGTTGGTTCTGGTGGTTTTTTTGGTAAAGGTTATGGAAATGCAAGTGTTGCAAGTGTAGAATCCAATCACGTGCCAGAATCAGAAACAGATTTTATCTTTTGCCCTTTAGCTGAAGAATGGGGATTCTTCGGAAGTTTCGTTTTGATATGTTTGTTTATGTTTATGCTATTTCGAATTGTACAAATTGCAGAACGACAAAAATCTCGTTTTAATCGGGTGTACGCCTATTGTGTTGCAATGATCTTATTTTATCACTTTGCAGTCAACATTGGCATGGATATTGGGTTTGCGCCAGTTATTGGAATACCACTACCTTTCTTTAGTTATGGAGGTTCCTCCATGATGTCTTTTAGTGTAATGATGTTTGTGTTGTTGAAACTAGATAGTCAACGTGGAGATGTATTAGGATAATTTTTTGTAGAGCTGTTTTTATAATTGTAGGGATGTAGCATGCTACATCCCTACAATTATAAAAACAAAAAAATTACAACGATTTTGTTCTACCACCATCTACAGGAACATTGATCCCATTGATGTAACTCGCAGCTGGTGAGGCTAAAAAAGCAATAGCATTTGCAACCTCTTCAGGTTCTGCAATTCTACCCATTGGAGATTCTGAGGCCATATCCGCAAAAATTTCTTCTATAGTTTCATTCGTTTTAGCAGATTTTGCTTCTGCAATTCCCTGTAAACGGATCGTATTTGTAGCCCCTGGTAATACGTTATTAACCGTAATATTAAAAGGAGCTAATTCTGTTGCTAACGTTTTACTCCAACTTGCTACTGCTCCACGTATCGTATTTGACACACCTAAATTAGGTAATGGTTGTTTTACACTTGTAGAAATTACATTGATAATACGACCATATCCATTTCCTTTCATTACAGGATAAAGTGCTTGTACTAATACGTGATTACAAATTAAATGTTGTGTGAACGTATCATAAAACTCTTCTATTGCAGCCTCACGTATTGGACCACCTTTTGGACCACCAGTGTTATTCACTAAGATATGACAAGTAACACCAGCGCCTAAATGATTCTCAACCGCAAGTTTCAATTCACTTGGTTTTGTAAAATCTGCAGAAATGTAACTGTGCTTTTGATCTAATGGAGTTGGTAATTCAGCCAAAGTTGCCTTTAGTTTATCTTCATTACGTGCTATTAGAACAATGGTTGCGCCCATGGATGCCATTTCTAAAGCACTCGCTTTGCCGATTCCTTGTGTACTTCCACAGACAAATGCGGTTTTATTTTCTAAATTTAAATTCATTTGGGATAATTTTGATTACGCAAAGATACATAAATGAACGCGTCATTGTAGAATTAGATTTATTCTAAATTACTAATATTTTGATTTTTAGAGTTCAAGGTAAAATTTTTCTTGCTAAATTAGACCAACTTATAAATTTAGAAAAAATGAAATTGACTAAAGTAACTTCTATGTTATCGCTTACTGCTGGTTTAGTATTATTCACAGCATGTAAGAAAGATGAAACTACTCCTAATGTAACTACTCCAGTTACTTACACTCCTGAACAAAACAAAGCTAATTTACAAACTACAGGTCAGGCTGCAATGAAAGCAATGGACGAAGCAAAAACATTACCTAGTTTAGATAACACTGCAAATTTTGTAAACATCTTAAATGCAAAAAGTCCTTTCGATAATAAAAAACCTCAAGGAATTATGCCAATTAAAGTGATCTTTGCGTTAGAAGAATACCATAAAAATGGAGATCAAACTAAATTATTCAATACCTTAAGAGAACTAAAAACTTTAGATTCTAATTCTATTGAATCAAAATTTAATGAAATTGCAGGAGTATACGATTGGAATGGATCGGATTCTACTTGGAAAAAATCAGTAAGTACAGATTTAGTATTTAATTTTCCAGGAACGAAATCATCTACTACAAATGATTGTCAATATGCTGTTACTTATAAAGGATATACAGGAGCATCTATTATACCAGGAAATGGTAATACACCAGAAAAAGTGGTTGCTAAATTAACCGTTAAAGGAGATGTATTAATTCAATTTAACTTTGATGGAACTTATGATGCTGTAACAGGTGTTCCAACATCCTTAGAGGTTAACTTGAATTTCAAACCTTACAATATGAACACTAAATTAACTGCTTCTTCTACGGATGTTGCTTATTCTTATGCTTTCACGCACAACTCGGATAACATCCTTGCTGTTGGGGCTTCATTGAAAGGTGAATTTACAAAAGCTCATTTGGAGTCTTTACAAGATTCTAGTGCTATCAAAGGAGTAGAAGATTTGAAAAAAATTGCTACAAAAGTTAATTTCTATTTCCAAGTAATGAACGTAAAATTAGATGCAAATGCAGACGTAGCTACGCTTTCTGACGAGGTGAAAAACTTAGGAGGTGAAAATAAAATGAACATGACACAAGCTGCTGCAGAATTAAACAAAAATATTACTATCAAAATTTTCTACACAGATAAAAATGTAAATATCGCACATGCTGAATTCTATCAATATTTGAATACTAATAATAAAAATCAAGACGATTTGAACGTTCGTTTAGTATTTGATGATGCTTCTAAAACAGATGTAGAGACTTACTTCAAAACTGGTTTCGAAGGATTAAAAAAAGATTTCGAAAGCTTCCAAGATGCGATGAAAGCTAAATTTAACTAAGAATTTATTATTACATATTTGAAAGGCTGTTTCTTTGGACACAGCCTTTTTTTTATCTTTGTCAAAAAGGAATTTAACAAACTATAATTAGATACTATGTACGGTAAAATGAAGGATTTTTTAACTACTGAGTTAAAATCAATTGAAGAGGGAGGAATCTTTAAAAAAGAACGAATTATTACTTCTCCACAAGGTGCACGTGTTACTGTTTCTTCAGGGGATGAAGTAGTGATTATGTGTGCAAATAATTACTTAGGATTATCCTCGCATCCGGCTGTAATTCAAGGTGCGAAAGATGCTTTAGATACGCATGGTTATGGAATGTCTTCCGTTCGTTTTATCTGTGGTACACAAGATATCCATAAAACATTAGAAAAAAAGATTGCTGATTTTTACGGTACAGAAGATACGATTTTATATGCTGCTGCTTTTGATGCAAATGGTGGAGTATTTGAACCATTATTTGGAGAAGAAGATGCAATTATTTCCGATGAATTAAACCATGCTTCTATTATTGATGGTGTTCGTTTATGTAAAGCGAAAAGATACCGTTATAAACACTCCGATATGGTGGATTTAGAAGCGCAATTAATTGCTTCGCAAGATCAACGTTTCCGTATCATCGTAACGGATGGGGTGTTCTCAATGGATGGCGATATCGCTAAAATGGATCAAATTTGTGATTTAGCTGATAAATACAATGCACTTGTTATGACGGATGAGTGTCATTCTGCTGGTTTTATTGGAAAAACGGGTCGTGGCGTCCCAGAATATTGCAATGTAATGGATCGTGTGGATATTATCACAGGAACATTAGGAAAAGCGTTAGGAGGAGCTATGGGTGGATACACAACCGGTAAAAAAGAAATTATCGAAATGTTACGCCAACGTTCTCGTCCATACTTATTCTCAAACTCTTTATCTCCAGCGATTGTAGGAGCCTCTATTAAAGTATTTGATATTTTAAGTTCTACTACAGAATTACGCGACAAATTAGAAGCAAATACAAAATATTTCAAAGAAAGAATTATTGCTGCTGGATTTGATATTAAACCTGGTGATTCGCCAATCGTCCCAATTATGTTATATGATGCTGCACTTTCTCAAAAATTTGCAGATTTATTGCTGAAAGAAGGTGTATATGCAATCGGATTCTTTTATCCAGTAGTAGCTAAAGGAGCTGCACGTATTCGTACTCAAATTTCTGCTGCCCATTCAATCGCTGATTTAGATAAAGCGATTGCTGCTTTTATCAAAGTTGGAAAAGAATTGGGTGTTATTAAATAGAATATTATTTACTAAATCAAAAGGGCGATTTCTAAATGAAATCGCCCTTTTTAATGCATTATAATTTTTTTATTATTCAACATAACTTAATTTCAACATATTGGTTTTTCCATCTTCTTCCAATGGAATAGCAGCAATATTAATAACTAAATCGCCATTTTTTAATAAGCCTTCTTTACGAAGTATATACTTAATATCAGCAATGGTATGATCTGTACTGTAATGTTTATCGTAATAAAACGCTTTAACTCCCCAAACAAGGTTCAATTGTGTTAAGATTTGTTCGTTAGAAGTAAACACATACACTGGCGCTTTAGGACGTTGAGATGCAATTTTATAGGCTGTGTAACCCGAAAAAGTCATCGTAATAATCGCATCTGCATCTACCCTTTGTTCCAAACGACATGCATTAAAACAAATCGAATCCGAAATAAAACGTGGATTTGTTTTACTTGGAGAAACTTCCTTGTGGTAAATCCCCTCAAATGTTTCCATTTCTTTAATGATGTTCGTCATCGCACGTATCGTTTCTATTGGATAAGCACCAACCGATGTTTCTCCAGAAAGCATCACTCCATCCGTACCATCTAATACCGCATTTGCAACATCATTTACCTCTGCACGTGTAGGAGAAGCGTTTGTAATCATACTTTCCATCATTTGTGTTGCAACAATGATAGGTTTAGCATGTTCCATACATTTCTTAATCAACATTTTTTGAATCAAAGGAACATTTTGAAAAGGAACTTCAACACCCAAATCTCCACGAGCGACCATTAATCCATCACTTGCTGCAATGATTTCATCAATGTCGTCAATTGCTTCCGGTTTTTCAATTTTCGCAATCACTTTTGCTTTTGCTCCTTTTTCAGCAATAATATGTTTTAATTCAATGATGTCTCGCGCATTACGCACAAAAGATAATCCAACCCAATCCACATTTTGTTTTAACGCAAATTCTAAATCAGCTCTGTCTTTAACAGTTAAGGAAGGTAAAGAAATTTTAGTATTTGGTAAGTTTACTCCTTTCTTAGAAGATAATATACCTCCATGAATAACTTTACAACTTACTTTATCGATTCCATTTGTTTCTACGATTTCAAGGCATAATTTCCCATCATCTAAAAGGATTTTTTCTCCTACCTTAACATCTTTTGGAAGATCCTTATAATTAATCGAAATATGAGTTGCAGTTCCTAAACATTTATCCGTTGTCACAGAAATAATATGATCTTTTTCAAGAAGTACACCGTTATTTTCAACCTCATCCACACGAATCTTTGGTCCTTGTAAGTCTACCAAAATGGCAGTATTAATTTTAAGTTCGTCGTTTAAAGAACGAATTAATTGAATAATTTCTTCATGTTGCTCATAGGCACCATGCGAAAAATTTAACCTACAAACGTTTACCCCTTCTAATAACATTTGTTTTAGTACTTCTCGATCAGAAGATGCTGGTCCTATCGTTGCAATTATTTTTGTTTTTTTCATATTATTCAAATATTATAAATTCAGTAGAAGCGAAGTCTGTTGGGTCAAATTCATAAGCTCCGTGAATGGTTGGTATTGTTTTCAATTTAGTAATTAAATCCGGGATTTTATGTAATTGATTGTGTAATAAAAAGAAAAAGTAATCAATTTGTTTGTTCTCAGGAATTAAATATTTGGCTTCGTGTTTGTTTTTGATAAAAAACATTTCCAAAAAATTCTCTTCATCGGAAAACTGATAAAATGGATGTTCTGATTTAATATCCCCTTTATGGTTAACAATTACAAAGTTTTCCGCTGATTTTTCCAACTGAATGGTTAGCAATTCATTCATTGACCATACAATCCGATAATCGTTATTTGGTGAACAAATACCAATCATATCATAATCGTAATCGACATCAAATTCTAAGGTATGTTTTTTTGGTTTTTTCATCTATTCTTAGAATTAAAGTTACTCTTTTTTATCTATAATCACTGTTAAATTAAAGATATGAATTAATAACATTCGACGAATTATTTAACAATTTCAAAATCAAAATAAGATTAATTTATTTGAATTTTATTGAATATATGAAAAATAAAATCTAACTTAAAGAAATTAATACTACTATCATGAATGCTTTTGAATCCAAAGATTTTTTGAAGTTTGTCATCGACTTTAGTAAAATCATGAACAATGAACGTATAATTCTATCCTATGATGGAATTGTCTCTCAAGATATATTGATGGCTTTTACTACCCTTACTGAACGTAGATTGTCTCAAAATGAATCCAACAAAAAAGTAAAAAAAATTGTATATCACGTAATGGTAGAATTTTTGCAAAACATTGTAAAACATACCGATAGTGAAGTAATTGAAATGGAAAATGACCAAAAAGGTCAATTTATGAAGTCTGGTATTTTCATTGTTGGAAAGAAAAAAGAAAATTACTTTGTTTCATCAGGAAATCTAATTCTAAATTCCAAAATAGAACGTATGATTTACATTCTTGAAAACCTAAATCTTATGGACCAAGATGGTTTGAATGAATTATATAAATTTACATTAAAAGATACATCTATATCTGAAAGAGGAGGAGCTGGTTTAGGGTTGATTGACATCGCACGTAAATCGGAATCCCCATTCAATTACTATTTTGAAAAAGTAAATGATGAATTTTCATTCTTTATCTTAAATGTAGATATTTCAAGAGATAAATAATCTCTAATATTAGAGATTATCGATTTTTTGAAGTGCTATTTTCGATGCAAGTTGTTCAGCTTCTTTTTTAGAATTTGCTGACCCTGTTCCATAGTTTTCGCTATTTATTATCACAGCGATTTCATAGGCATGTTGATTTGGGGATTGCGATTCATTTATTATTTTGAAATCCAATTCCCAACGATTTCGTTGACAAAGAATTAATAACTTTGATTTGAAGTCGATTTCTTCGGCAAGGAGTTTTTTTACATCGACATATTTTCCAAAAATAAATTTGGTAATACTTGTTTTTACCGCTTCAAATCCACCATCTAAGTACATCGCACCAAATAGTGCTTCAATACAATTTCCTTCAATCGTAGCAATATTTATAGAACGACCTTCTTGGTAATTGATGACGGTACGAACTTTTAGTTTTTCTGCAATTTCCGAAAGAATTTTACGGCTAACAATTTTGGATTTTAATTGTGTTAAATATCCTTCATCTTCATTCGGAAATTTAAGGTATAACCATTCTGCAATTACAGAACCTAAGATAGAATCTCCTAAGAATTCCAAACGCTCGTTAGAGTCTAAGTAATGTCCTTTATTAAGTACCGATTTATGCGTAACTGCAACTTTGAAATAGGAAATATCTTTCGGCCTATAACCAAATTGATCGATCATAAAACGAGTTAAACGCAACTCGTCCTCTGTACGTTTTTGAGAACTTGTAAAAAGATTACGAAGCAAAGACTATCCTTTGAATTTTTTTACAATCACAGATGTGTTGTGTCCACCGAATCCAAATGTATTAGATATAGCTACATTAACCGTTCTCTTTTGTGGAGAATGGAAAGTAAAGTTTAATTTATTATCTAATTCTGGATCATCTGTAAAGTGATTAATCGTTGGAGGAACAATGTCGTTCTTAACCGCTAAAATACAAGCAATTGCTTCAATCGCACCAGCAGCACCCAATAAGTGACCAGTCATTGATTTAGTTGAGCTAATATTTAAGTTGTAAGCATGTTCTCCAAAAACTTGAGCAATTGCTTTTGTTTCAGCAATGTCACCTAATGGTGTAGAAGTTCCGTGAACGTTGATGTAATCAACCTCTTCTGGTTGCATTTCAGCATCTTCTAAAGCAGAAATCATTACATTACGTGCACCTATTCCTTCTGGATGTGGTGCAGTCATGTGGTATGCATCAGCGGAAAGTCCACCTCCTGCAATTTCGGCATAAATTTTAGCACCTCTTTTAACAGCGTGCTCGTATTCTTCTAATATAATAGCACCAGCACCTTCTCCTAATACAAAACCATCACGGTCAGCATCAAAAGGGCGAGAAGCAGTCTCTGGAGAATCGTTACGTGTAGACAATGCTTTTAAACCATTGAATCCACCCATTCCCATTTGGTTTACACCTGCTTCCGAACCACCAGTAACAATTGCGTGAGCTTTACCTAAACGAATTAAATTGAATGCATCAATAATAGCGTTACTTGCAGAAGCACATGCAGAAACGGTTACGTAGTTTGGTCCACGAAAACCATATTTAATAGAAATTAATCCCGCAGCAATGTCGGAGATCATTTTTGGGATAAAGAAAGGGTTAAATTTAGGAGTACCATCGCCACCGAAGAAATTTTCTGCTTCATCTTGAAACGTTTTTAATCCTCCGATTCCAGAACCCCAAACCACACCAATTTTATCAAAATTTGGATTGGAATCTAATAAGCCCGAGTCTGCTACGGCTTCAGAAGCTGAAACCATAGCATACTGAGCAAATTGATCCATTTTACGTGCTTCTTTACGGTCGATAAAATCTTCCGCATTGAAGTTTTTCACTTCGCACGCAAATTGTGTTTTAAACAAAGACGCATCGAACTGCTGAATAATTGCTGCTCCACTTTTACCTGCCAATAAAGCATCCCAATACTCAGTAACTGTGTTACCAATTGGGGTAAGAGCACCTAAACCTGTTACAACAACTCTCTTTAATTCCATACAGAATGTCTTTTGTTTATTAATACGTATTAATTAGTTTACGTTTTTCTCAATGTAAGTAACAGCGTCACCAACAGTTTGAATAGTTTCAGCTTGATCGTCTGGAATAGCGATGTTAAATTCTTTTTCAAATTCCATAATCAATTCTACTGTATCTAGTGAATCAGCACCTAGATCGTTTGTGAAGCTTGCTTCGTTTGTTACTTCGCTTTCTTCAACACC
>CANGOF010000070.1 GCA_947455515.1 Flavobacteriia bacterium | reverse complement strand
TTTGGTATTGGATATCCAACAACAACAGGTGCATTTGACCTTACCTATCACGGCGGAACAGTCTACCATTACACAAACAATGGTGCAAATCAATTGATTCCTGGAATTGATATTTCCATCTCCAAATTCAATGCAGATGGTACACAATTACTCTATTCTACTTACCTCGGGGGAACTGGCAACGAAACCCCACACAGTATCATTGTAAATGCTAAAAATGAACTTTACCTGCTTGGTGCAACAAGTTCTTCGGATTATCCAACCACTGAAACAGCTTTTGATCAAATCTTTAATGGAGGAAGTATCTTTGACAATAAAGAATTAACTTTTTTAGGTTCCGATATCATCATCACTAAATTCAATGAGACGGGGACTAAACTACTTGGCTCAACCTTCTTAGGAGGTACTGAAATCGACGGACTTAATGTTGGGGATTTAGTCTATAATTATGGGGATGATTTTAGAGGCGAAATCATTCTAACAAAGGAAAATGACATAATAATCACCAGCACAACCCAATCCAACGATTTCCCTGTGAAAAATGCTTTTCAATCGCAATTAAATGGGACTCAAGATGCTATTATTTCTAAACTTTCTTCGGATCTTTCTACCCTAATTTGGTCAAGTTATTTTGGCGGAAGTGGAGAGGAATCTGGAAATTCAGTTCAAACAGATTCAAATGGCGAAGTGTTTTTTACAGGCGGTACTACTTCTCCTGCACTTCCTTTTAGTGTGAATTTTCATGGAGGAATTTCAGATGGTTACTTAGTAAAACTAACCTCTGGAAATCCAATTATCAGCAGCGGTACCTTCATTGGAACTTCCGAATATGATCAATCCTATTTCGTTCAAATTGACAATGACAATGATGTATATGTTTTCGGGCAAACCAATGGAGACTTCCCTATAACTCCTGGTAAATACGGAAACCCAAACTCTGGACAATTTATTGTAAAATATACTCCAGACTTAAAAACTATGATATGGTCGACCACCGTCGGAGCAGGATCTGGTGAAATTGAAATTTCTCCAACTGCATTTTCTGTGTCCAAATGCGCAGACATTTATATTACAGGTTGGGGAGGAAAAGTGAATGTAGAAAATGCAAAAGCAAAATTTAGTTCTGCAATTAATTTTCCTATCACTGACGACGCGTTTCAAAAAACAACCATGGGAGATAATTTTTATTTAGGTGTATTATCAAAAGATGCAGAAAAACTAAAATATGGATCCTATATCGGTGGTCTAAATACAAGTTATAACCACGTAGATGGGGGTACAAGTAGATTTAGTAAAACGGGAGGTATTTACCATGCTGTGTGTGGTGGTTGTGGTGCACAACTTAATGGGTTCACTACTACTCCTAACGTAGTTTCAACAACTAATAAAAGTACAAATTGTAACTTAGCAGCATTTAAATTTGAATTGAATAAAACCAAAGCGATTGCTAATGTCCCTGCTCAAATCGTATGCGTTGGTTCCCCAATTACATTTACAAATACAAGTATAAACGCTTCAAAATACAAATGGGATTTTGGAGATGGAAATTCTTCCCTGCTCAATGCCCCAACACATACCTATAAAAACATTGGAGATTACAAAATCAATTTAATCGCAATAGATTCAACCGGTTGTATGGATTCAGACACTAACGAAATCACTATAAAAATCGAAGGTGGAGTCACCAAAAGTACAGAACCTATTATTGCAATATGCCCTAATTCATCTGTGAAATTAACTGCTAATCCAGGAGACTCTTACCATTGGGAACCGAAAAACGAAGTAACCGATTCTGTAAGTATGAACACATCGACGATTAGTTTAAATATTTCTACAAACTTTACAGCAACTATCCAAAAAGGCTGTTTTACAACAATTCAAACGTTTCCTGTAAAAGTATTCCCAAACAATAGTACACTGACTAAAAATCAAGAAATATGTAGAGGAACAAATGTACAATTGCAAGCAGGAGGTGGAAGTTCCTACACATGGAGTCCAACCACCTATTTAGACCAATCTTCAGGAGCAACGGTAAATACTAAACCTGATTCTACCATCACCTACTTTGTTACAATTTCTACGCAAGACAATTGCATAAAAAAAGACAGTGTTATAGTTACAGTTGTACAACCCGACGCTAAAATTATTGCTAAAGACACCATCGTTGTTTGTCAAAATGCTTCGCTACTTCTTAATTTTCTAAATAGTTCAAACATATCAATTAGCCCGAAAATTTGGATAACTCCAAAATCAAACACCTTATTCACTATTACTCCGTTTACAGATATTGACTACCAACTTAACTACACCAATGTTTGTGGGACCAAACAAGAAAAATTCCACATCAAAGTGAATACCCCTAAAATCACCGCGGAAAAAGATACGAGTATCTGTCCTGGTGGTAAAGCGATTATTACGTGTAAAGGTGGTATCGATTACATCTGGCTAAATCCAGAAAACATCCATTACCTTAAAAATCATGAAATCGTTGAAGTATCTCCTAAAAAGTCTATTACATATAGCATCAAAGGGATCGACCAATACAAATGCAGCGACACGAGTTATGTTTATATCCATGTTTTTCAAGCGCCAAAAATGCAAACAGACCTTCAATACTTAGTACATTGGGGGGAAGAAGTGACGCTAAAATCGCAAGGTAATTCGTTAGGCAATTACCATTGGTCACCTTCCGATTACCTTTCTTGTATTTCTTGTCCTAATCCTGTTGCCTCTCCAAAACAATCATTGGATTACAAAGTAATTTTCACAGATAAAAACAAATGCGTGGATAGTAGTATTATCCATGTCATTTTAGAATCAAGCGTATACATCCCGAATACCTTTACACCTAACGGCACGAATGGAAACGATGTATTTAAAGCCTTTGGGGAAAATATTACCAACTTCCACCTCGACATTTACAACCGTTGGGGAGAAAATATCATTACATTAAACAACATCACCGAATCTTGGGACGGAACATTTAATGGTATCCCTTGCAAAGATGGCGTATACACCTGGAAATTAATCTATGTCGATAGTTTTGGTGATGAACATCGAAAAACAGGACATGTGAATTTGATAAGATAAATTGGGATTAGATATTTTAGCTTATCTAGAAATCTGTTGATTCCATAATTTATCACTTAGTTCTTTACCCGACATGTTTTGAACAATTCTTTTTAAAAAATCATGTTCTGAGATTTTTAGTTTCTGTAATGAAATATAAAAATTATCATTGGTCGATTTGGTAAAAGAATTGACAAAATTGTATTTCCAAAGATTATTTTCCTTCTTAAATTCTAATCGAACCTTTGATGTTTTTCCATTGATCGAAATCGAACATTGAGCAGTTTCAGAATTCACTTCAATTTTTTTCAATTTCACTTTCTCATCAGATTTTACATTTAATGAATTTCTCAAATTAAATTGCAATAGTTCTTTACCCGTATAAATAAAAAGTTGTTCTATCGTTAAAGTTTGTCTTAAATATAAAATAAGTGTTTTATCAATCGGTGCTAATTTTGTTACTGAAATTGAATCTAAATATTTTGCATCCTCTACTATTTTATCAAAATAATTAATGGTTTCAACACTAGAAAGATCAATCATTTTTTGAATGTCTTTTTGTTTTGCTGCATTCTCATATTCAGTATAAACCGATTCAATTTGTTTTTTATCATTCTTACTATAATCACAAGCAATAAGCAAAGAAAAACTAATTAATAGATAATAAATTTTCATTTCAATTTAATATAATTTCGTTCTGTTTTCATGAAGATTAGTTGCATATAGAAATCACTTATTAAGGTATTTAATCTCTCCTAAAAACTAATTCCTATTTGCTACCCCTAAAAACTAACTCCTAAATCCTTTTTCTTATATGCCTTATATGGTTTTTACCTTCACTCGTCTCTCGTCACACGTCACTCCCTTTTGGTTCAAACCAAATTAACCACAATCCCTTGCACCTCAACCTTATCCCCAACAACCAACTTAGCTCTTTTTCTCGTCTCTACTTCCCCATTTCGTAAAACCATTTCCTCCTCGACAATCATCTTTGCATGTCCTCCAGTCTGTGCCAAGCCAATCGCTTTTAACAACTGTATTAATTCAATGTATTCTCCGGTTATTTTAAAATCTTGTGTTGTCATTTTTTTTCTATTAATTTAGTATACACCATCTTCGATGCTTTATAAGGACTAATCTTTCCATCCGAAACTTCTGATTGAATTTTCTGAATGAAGTCAGTTTCTTGTTTTAATAATTGCTTCCAAAGCATCTCTCGCACCGACTCCTTCATCCAAAACAGTGCTTGTTCTTTACGTCTAACTTCAAAATAGCCTGTTTGCTTAATTTGCATTTCAAAATCGGCAATAACTTTCCAAACACTCTCTACGGACTTAACGTCATACATACTAGAAGACAACACCTTAGGAGTCCAAGTAGATTCTTTTGCTGGAAACAAATGCAATGCCATTTGATACGTTTGTATAGCTAACTTAGCTTTTTCAGGCATTTCGTCCGACTTAGTAATAACGACAGCATCCGCTAATTCCATGATGCCTCGCTTAATTCCTTGCAACTCATCTCCGGCAACGGGTAACATCAATAACAAAAAGAAATCCGTCAATGCATGCACCGCTGTTTCGGACTGACCTACCCCAACTGTTTCAATTAAAATCACATCAAAACCAGCCGCTTCACACAACAAAATAGATTCTCTGGTACGTTGAGCAACTCCTCCTAATGAATTTCCTGATGCTGTTGGTCGAATGTATGCAGAACTACTACTCGCCAATGTATTCATCCGCGTCTTATCTCCCAATATACTTCCGTGGTGTAACTCGCTACTTGGGTCAATACTAAGTACTGCTACTTTATAGCCTTGTGAAATAAGTTGAACGCCTAAACTTTCAATAAAGGTACTCTTCCCAACTCCTGGAACACCCGTTATTCCTATCCGAATTGATTTACCAGTAAAAGGCAAACATTTTTCGATCAAATCTCCTGCTTTGTCTTGGTCGGATTCTACGGAACTCTCAACTAAGGTTATCGCAGAGGAAAGCAAAGGAATATCCCCTCTTCGAATTCCTTCAAATAACAAATCAACGGAAAGCGAATCCTTAAAATTCTTTCGATGCTTTAACCAATCCTGTTCGTTATGTGTCGTCATTTTCAATTGGGCTATTACACAAAGTTAATCAATGTTTTCTTATCTTTATTCCATTAAATTTAAACTCTACAACACGACCTGTTCTTCATTCATAACCCATAACTCACAACTAACTTATATGCCTTACATGGTTTTTAAAAAATCTCCCTTTACTTGTCACTCAGTTCACCTTGAGCTTGTCGAAAGGTCACTCGTCACTTTCTTTCTTCTCCTCTCTTTTTCACTTTTCTCCCAAGATTCCTTACACACTAAAAAAATCTTCCCGAAAATCATTAATTTTTCACTAACCTCTGTCGCTTATTACGAATTCACCTCTCAAATGACACAACATTTCTTTAGAGATTATCCATATGGTGAATTTCATTTAAAACATGACTGGAAAACCTGGAGAGGATTAGATAAATTTTACCATAATTATGGCTCGTATCAAATGAGTTCTGTTTTTTACCAAGCAAACAAAACTTGTGGATTTGATTCAATCAAAGCATTAAATTTAGCTTTTTTGGAAAGTACCATTTTTAGTACTACCAAAGAATTCGCAGATGGACATATCGACATCGGAGGTTGGTCTTGGTACGACATAATGATGAATTTCACAGGAAATTCCATTTTCTACGCACAACAACGTTGGTGGGGAAGCCAAAGAATACAATATAAATTCAGCTACTTTTCAAGTGACCTTCAACAATACAACCCAAAAGTTTTAGGAACTTCCTATAAAAACTATTGGTTAAAGGACTACAATGGGGAAACGTTTTGGTTAAGTACCTCCCTTGGAGATTGGAAAATTACAGAAAATAAATGGCTTAAACCTATCGGATTATGTGTAGGTTATGGCGCAAACAACCTCATTAAAGAATGGGATAACCCCAGTACATTTACCCTTCCTCGATATAGCCAATATTACTTAGGACTCGATATCAACTGGCAACAAATACCTACATACAACAAACTACTTAAAACGGTATTCTTTGTATTAAATCGCTTTCGTTTCCCACTTCCAAGCATCGAAGTTAATTCCATCGGAAAACTACAATTCCACGGCTATAAATCATAAATGCTTAATTTAACATCCCAATAATCCATAACTCATAATTTATAAGTCTTCAAAATACTTCCTATCTCACTCACAAAATCTCTTATATCTCTTACATGGTTTTCCTCTTCACTCGTAACTCAAAACTCTTATATGCCTTTTATGGTTTCAATCAAACACTTCATGCGTAACTCGTAACTCATTTCTCTTCACTATGTTAAAAATCGGCCTTCTCTCAGACACACACAGCTACCTCGACCCGAAAGTTTTCGAATACTTCAAAGATGTTGATGAAATATGGCATGCGGGAGATATTGGCTCCATAGAAGTCACAGATGAACTAAAAAAATTTAAACCACTACGTGCTGTCTACGGAAACATCGACGATCACATTCTACGAAGCGAATTCCCTGAATTTAACCGTTTCACCATCGAAAACGTTGAAGTTCTAATGACGCACATAGGAGGAAAACCAGGGAAATATTCTAAACCTGCTTTCGATGCGCTAAACGAAAAAGCACCAAAACTTTTCATTTGCGGACATTCTCATATCCTTCTTGTTAAAATGGACCCAAAATTTAACATGCTTTGGATGAATCCTGGCGCATGTGGCATCAAAGGATTTCATCAGGTAAAAACCCTACTCCGTTTCCAAATAAATGGAGATAAAATCCAAAACTTGGAAGCCATCGAAATCGGAAAACGAGTTTAAACGAAACCATAATTCATACCCCATAATTCATAACTCTTATATACTATTCCTTATATTTGTACGTTAAATAATTCGAATGAAACTTTTAAAACTTGTAGTCTTTATTCTCATCTCTGGAAATCTATTTTCCCAAATTGGTGGTACAACAAGTTTTCCCTCTTTAAACAACTCTTATTCAGCTCGATCTACTGCTTTCGGAGGTAATTTTATCTCCATCAAAGATGCCGACGTTAGTTTGGCTATCAGCAACCCCTCTTTACTTAACGAGCAAATGCACAAACAAATCGGATTCAGTCACCAAATTCAAACTGGTGGCGTAAATTCTGGAATGTTATGCTCTGCTAAAAACCTTACAAAAATTCCAGGATTCGCCAGTTTATCCTTACGCTATGTAGATTACGGAAAAATGAAAGAAACGCTCGAAAATGGAACCGTAGTTGGAGAATTTTCACCTGCTGATTTCATTATAAGCACTGGTTATGGTAGAAAAATTAAAGAGCGATTAAGTATTGGCTTTCAAGCTTCTTTGCTTTATTCACAATATGCAAGTTATTATTCCTTTGGATTAGGTGTTGATTTCGCTGCAACCTATGAAAACAAAGAGAAACAAACGCTTTTTACGCTTTTAGTTAAAAATGTTGGTTCACAATTTAAAGGATTTGTTTCAAATAGTAATACGATGTTTTCCGCAGAAATTCAAATGGCTTTTTCGCATAAATTAGCACACGCTCCTATTCGATTTTCTTACCTCGCTCACCATTTAAACTATTGGGATATTTCCTATAAAAACCAAAGCAATACAGGGAAAATTGACCCACTAACTGGTGATTCCATTAAAGTCGTTAATGCAAATACACTCCAGAAAATAGCACATCATTTTACGCCGCAATTAGAATTTTTATTATCCAAAAACCTCCACTTTCGTATGGCGTTTGATTACCATCGAAGAGAAGAATATAAATTGGTAAATCGACCTGCAATGGCTGGATTTTCTTTTGGTTTAGGGATGTACTTTAAACGTTTCAGCTTAGATTACGGGGTTAAAATATATTCTGCTGCAGGATACTTAAATGGTATTACATTAACTACAAATCCTGCTAATTGGAAAAAAACAGCAAACTAAACAACGGAACGTGCAACAAAAAGTACTTTTAATTACCCCTCCTTTTACGCAATTAAATACTCCCTACCCTGCAACTGCTTATCTGAAAGGGTTTCTAAACACGCAAAATATTCAAAGTGCTCAATGTGACTTAGGCATAGAAGTAATCCTTTCCATTTTCTCTAAAAAAGGACTTACAAACATTTTTAAAATAGCTCATAAAAAATCAAATACTTCAATAAATTCCCAAAGAATAATACGTTTAGAAGAAAATTATATCACAACAATAGATTCGGTTATTTCATTTTTACACGACGAAAACCCAAGTGTTGCACACCTAATTTGTGAACGTAACTTCCTTCCTGAAGCATCTCGTTTTGAACAAACAGAAGAGTTAGAATGGGCATTCGGTACAATGGGTATCCGAGATAAAGCGAGACATTTAGCTACACTTTATTTAGAAGATTTATCCGACCTAATCGCTGAAGTAATCGACCCCCACTTCGGTTTCAGTCGCTATGCAGAAAGATTAGCCAGATCAGCTTCCAGTTTTGATGAACTATATAATTCTCTCAATAATGTTCTTACCTATATAGATGAAATCACGATCCAACAGTTAGAAAAGAAAATAAAAACAGTTAATCCAACACTAATTGCTATTACGGCACCATTTCCAGGTAACGTTTATAGTGCTTTTCGTTGTGCAAAATACATTAAACAAAATTTCCCAGACATAATAACATCCTTTGGTGGTGGATACCCAAATACAGAATTAAGAGCATTAAAAGACAAACGTGTTTTTGAGTTTTTCGATTTTATCTCACTCGACGATGGGGAAGCTCCTATCCTAAATATTATCGAACACCTTCAAGGAAATCGAGCAATCGATGAACTTAAAAGAACCTATACACTTGTTGATAATGAAATTTGCTATGTTAACAATTCCAAAACCCTTGATTTCAAACAGAAAGAGGTTGGCACACCCGATTATTCGGATCTACCTTTAACTAAATACCTTTCTGTAATTGAAGTTATCAATCCTATGCATCGTTTATGGAGCGATGGTCGTTGGAACAAATTAACACTCGCACACGGTTGTTATTGGAGTAAATGTACGTTCTGTGATGTTTCTTTAGACTACATAAAAATTTACGAAGCGACCACAGCAACCATGTTAGTGGACAAAATGGAAGAACTAATTGCGCAAACAGGTACGAATGGTTTTCATTTTGTTGACGAAGCTGCTCCTCCAGCATTAATGAGGGAAGTTGCTTTGGAAATATTGAAAAGAAAATTAATTGTGGTTTGGTGGACAAACATTCGTTTTGAAAAAAGTTTCACCTATGACCTCTGTAGACTTTTAGCGAAATCAGGCTGTATTGCGGTATCTGGCGGTTTAGAGGTTGCTTCGGATAGATTGTTAGCTTTGATTGACAAAGGAGTAACAGTACAACAAGTAGCTCAAGTTACAGATAACTTTACCCAATGTGGTATTATGGTGCATGCGTACCTAATGTATGGATTTCCAACCCAAACCGCTCAAGAAACAATCGATTCCTTAGAAATGGTTCGACAATTATTCGAATTAGGAATTGTACAATCTGGTTTTTGGCATCAATTTGCTTTGACTGCCCACAGTCCAATCGGTTTAAACCCAGATAAATTCAACATTAAAATTACAGGACTTCAAAATGGTTCATTTGCAAACAACGATTTATACCACGAAGATCCGACAGGTTGTGATCACGCAGCATTTAGCAATGGACTCAAAAAAGCACTATTTAATTACATGCATGGAATTGGATTTGAACTACCGCTACAATCGTGGTTCGATTTTAATACGCCAAGAACGTTAATTCCTCGTACCTACATAGAACGTGCATTAGAGAATGTGAATACGAATGATTTCAAAGCTTCAACAAAAATTTATTGGATTGGCCCAAAACCAATTGTAAGCGAATTTACATACACTAAAAAAGGAAAAGAAATTCAAAAGGTAAACTTTCAATTCTCCAACTTAAAAGAAGATTTCACCATTTCTTTCAATAAAAATGCTGGACTACTTATCAATGATTGGTTACTACAATTGATGGGAAATAAAAACCTAACGATAGAGAAACTTCAACAAGACCTTACAAAAAAACAACTCGGTAACTTAAGTTCGATAATTAACACACAAAATTTTTCTGCACTTAGAGACATAGGATTATTATTTATTTAATCACCTCACAATACCTATCATCACTCCCATATTAAAATACATTCCTGTAAAATCAATCTGGTAGTTATTTCTATACCTGGTGAAATGTGCCTCATCCGAATATTGGCTCAAGAAAAAACCTCCCCCAAAATAGGTGTCTAAACTCACAATATCTCTAATAATGCGCTGGTAACCGATTGCATACCCTACGTACCCTAAATTAAGCGTGCGTTTAATTTCTTTATTTTCTGAAATCAACGATGTTAAATTTAAACGTCGATAAAATAATTCAGGTGAAATATAAAATCCTTTTAATTGATTTTCAGCAGATTTAGTTAAATACTTTCTAAATTGTAAATTTACTCCATAACCCAAAGCCTCCACATTATCTAAAGTATATACAGTATTTGTCGATGCATCTGTATAATTAAATTCCTGAGCACTTAAATAAGGTTTTGCCAATCCTCTGGTAGACGCGTAGGTCCCCATTAATCCAATATTTATGGAATATTTTGCACCTATTTTATATTCTTGACTAACTTGAATAGTCCCTTGAACCGCACGTAACAATTCTAACTTATAAATCTTTCTACCATGATTTATACTATCTTGAGAATAACAAATAGTAGTAATAGAAAGTAAGAAAAAAAGTAACGTATTGAAAAAATTATGCATTCAATTAGTGTTGAAGAATTCCTATAGTTACACCAAAACGTGGAATTACACCTGAATAATCTAAATCAGATATACTTTTATATCGAGTAAAAGATTTCTCTCCATCCATTTGTGTTAAACGTAAACCACCTCCAAAATTCAAATCTACCGTAAAAACCTGGTTTACAAAAACCTGACACCCTAATAACACCCCAAAATAAAATACATTATAACTTGATTTCGTCTCAGTAACTGTAGAATTATCTTTTCCACTCATTGGATCAATCAAATAATTTGATGTTTTATCATAACTATCAATTCGTCTAAACATAAATTGAGACGCCAAATAAATTGGATAATTCGTTTGAAAATTACCCTTACCTAAATAACTTCTATATTGAAATTCAGCACCATAACCAATATTCACTTTATTACTTCCCATGCTTGAGCCATAGGTTGCAATACCATTAATAAGGATAGACTTACGATTATTCAATGGAAATTCTGCTCCAGTCCAAAATGTACCTCCAAAAAAACGGAATAAATCATTTTTGACTATGTATTTAATCGTATCATTTTTAGTAAATTTTATCCCTTGAGAAAAGCTTGCCCCCCCTAATAACACAATGAATAATGCACTCAAAACTATTTTTTTCATCTATCTTTTTTTTTACAAATGTAATTTATTTACCTCAATACAAAACATATGCCAAATTTTATCCATTACTGAAAAATAACCTAACAACTATCTCCTTGCTTACTTAACTTCAGCTAATTACTATCATCTATTGCCTATTCACTTAAGATCTAACTTTCCCACTATAATAATTCCGAAACCAAATAGGAACCTTACTCAATGAACGGATATTCCATTGCTTAGAACCATCCTTACGAATTTTAAAACTTGCAAATAAATTAAAGTCTTTACCTTCCGCGGAATTGTCAAAATAATAAGACCGATAAGCCAATTGAGATGCTTCGTACATCAAATCCATTGTACGCAAATACCTGCTTCGAATTTTATCTTCAGGTACATCGTGACCATGTTGTTTTACTCGGACTTCTTTCACGCGGTATACATTGATTTCAGGATCTTCAGTCGAAACAAAATACAAATACACCTTATAGCCAAGTGCTTTCGCTTCCTTCATACAATCTAACTTCCCCGCATGAGAAAATACTGTCTCAAAGGAAAACTTCTTTTTCTCCCTCAATAAAACAGTTCGTAAATAAGTGGCTACTAATTGTGCAAATCGCTCACAATATTGTAAATCTAATAAGATGATTTTCTCTTTTTTTAACTCGTATATTTGAGGTAAAAGAGCTGACGTTAAATCCCCTATCAATAATCCTGAAGAGGCAATAATTTCTTCAAATTCAGTTTTATTAAATGAAATGCTATATAAGCTCAAATCACAACCTCCTTCCCTAAGCTCTTTGGCAATATCGTCCGCATTTAAATAAATCCCAAAGTCTAAAGGGGTTCCATTCTCTTTGGTATACGTACGTATGGAATTGATAATGGAACTTTTCCCTGATCCATTTGGACCAGCAAAAATACGAAGTCGTAACGTTTCGTTAGTCAAGCGCTAAAGGATAATTAGAAGAATCTGGTAAATCTACAAGAACTACTATCCTTCCATCTTTAAACTCTCTAACTATTTGATTCCCTTCTTTCTTAACAATTGACCCAGCTAAATCAAATGCTACAGAAGAGGCTAATTTAACAGCCTTCTGTGATTTACTGATGAGTAAACGTTTCGTAAGATAGGATTTTTCAAATGCATTTCTCATAAATCAAAAATACAATTTTCTCACGAAGGAAAAAATTATTTAACACATTCTCCTAAAAAATACAAATTGCGCTTCTCCCCCCAAAATGGTATCAAAATAGTACCACTCACCTGTCCAGGAAATAAGGTTTTTGCTTTTTCTAAATATTCCAACGCATTTTTAGCCCCTCCACCAAACATCTTTGGTGTAAAATAAACTGCTACTCCCTTTAAATGATAAATGCGAGGATTATTAGGATTGATAAGTTTCGCAGAATCAATATTCGCATTAAAAATATCTCCCTGCTTTTTCCAGCGACTTCCACCATCCACTACCAAACGTGCATTTGCTATTAGTGCCGCTAAAATATAACTCTCTTCGTTTTTAGGTTGTATTTGCTTTACTTTAAGTAAAAACGCATCTGCGATATCTAAATACATATCCTTACGCTCTTTATCCGTTTCCATGTAAGAAATCATTGCCTTAGAATAGGCCGCATAATAATTTACTGCATAACTCTCACTTTCCATATTCGCTAACAACTCCAACTTGGAGGAAGCAGCCATCTTCTTAGGAAAAGAACTCGTTGTGTCAAAATCTAAATAAGCTGACAATAATTTTTCTTCTAAAGTTTGCGCTTTAAAACTTAAAAATGGCAAAACAAACAATAAGGTAACTAATACAATTTTCATAATTAAAATTTTATTTATAAATCATCTTGATTAAACTGTGTGAAAGAAAAATTCATACCCACAAATAAGGAACGATACATAGGCGGAACAATAGGGTAATTAGTTTTACCATCCGCAGAGTAACGATACCCTAATACATTCTTAGTATTCAACATATTATCCAAACTTACATAAAAAACAGCAAATACTTTCTTAAAAGACTTTAAATAAGATGCGGTCATCGCTAAATTTTGGTAATCCTTCACATGATCAGATAAGAATGTTGGTGAAGATGGATCATAATAAGGACGGCCACTTGAATAATTGTAACTAAAGGAAAAATTGGTGTTGATTTTTTCTACCATGTATTTCACAATTACATTCAAATTATGCTTCGATACATAATCAGGAGTAGCATTACTCACGTAGTTTTGATACAATCGTTTCGTGTCGATATAACTATAAGAAATCCAATAATCCAAATTTTTAACACTCTCTTTATCCCTCCAAAATACATCAACTCCTTGCGCATACCCACTACCAGTATTATCAATTACACTCAATTTTCTAAATGGATTAGGTGTATAGGCATACCCTTTCTCACGAATTAACTGCTGGTAATCTTTATAATACCCCTCTAAACGAAACACACGACCTTTTTTCATATATTGATAATTCAACATATAATGAACGGACTTCTGAAAATCTGGTCTATAACCGTGTAATAAATAATTTACAGCTGCAGATTGGTAAAACATACCTCCAGCAAAAGATAGTTGCGTATTTTTCCCTGTGCGTACTGCAAAAGACAAACGTGGTGCAACATTCCCCTTTGCTAATAATTGAGAGTATTCTCCTCTAACACCTGGTTTAAAAGCAAATTTACGTCCTAACTTAAATTCACCTTCCATATAGCCTGCAGAAATTGTTTCATCAAATTTCCAAGTTAAAGAATCGGTTTGTAAATAAGAGATGCGTTGAACTTCGGAACCTAGCAAAAAGTTAACCTTTTTATTTACTTCATAGCGCATTTCTGCCCTTGCTTGTGCACGACTGTCATTTTTATAAATTGCAAAAGGACCAAAACCGATATTATCGATATTGTTACTAAACGAAAAAGCGGTAAAATAACTCAATTTAGAGCTTGCTGCATAGCTAAAAGAAGTATTAAAATAGGTGTTCTCATTGGCCAAATTATAATTTAATTTTGTTCCTGGGACCATCGGATTATTTATCTCTATTCCCGACTTTGTAAATGATTTCGAAAAATTCATCTTGAATAAACCTTTATCATTATCTAACTTAGAGATCCATCGTGTTGAAAAAGTTCCTCCTTCAGGCACTTTGTAAAACGTTACATTCGTTGGTGTTACTCCGTAAAATGGTGCTAAATTCTGATAAGAACCTGAGTATTCAATCGCGTTTTTCTCCATTAACTTGGTTCCTGAAACTGAAATACCTGCCATATTAGCTCCTACATTTAAATTACTTTTCTCAGGTAAATCATTCGTTTGAAGATCTAAAACCGCAGATAATGCCTGACCATAACGTGCTGTATATCCACCACTACTAAAGGAAGTTCCTTTAAATTGAAATGGATTAAACCTACTTCGCTGGGAAACTCCTGGTACACTACTTTGAAATGCATTTTGCGCTATCATTCCATCAATAATCATGGAGCTTTCATTCACATCCCCTCCTCGGACCATTAAACCTGTTTGATCCCCTCCGTTTCGCTGAACTCCTGGTAATGTTTGGATCGCCCCAACGATATCACCCTGACCTCCTGCTGTCGTTACAATATCCAATGGTTTCAAAACCGCTACACTACGCTCATTAGATGCTTCTATCAATCCAGCAGAAATGACTACTTC
>CANGOF010000069.1 GCA_947455515.1 Flavobacteriia bacterium | reverse complement strand
ACAGTTTGAATAGTTTCAGCTTGATCGTCTGGAATAGCGATGTTAAATTCTTTTTCAAATTCCATAATCAATTCTACTGTATCTAGTGAATCAGCACCTAGATCGTTTGTGAAGCTTGCTTCGTTTGTTACTTCGCTTTCTTCAACACCCAATTTATCTACGATAATGGATATTACTTTTGATTTGATTTCAGACATCTTTTTTAATTTAATGATTAATTCAGCTTGCAAAGAAAGAATATATGAAGTAAAAAACAAAATTATTAGGGATTTAATTCTCTTAAAGTATCATAAAATACATTTAAACAACTAAAAAATAAAGGGTTAAAACTATTTGTTTTTCTATTTTAGAAACAAATTATTCTTTTTTTTAAAGTGTAAAAAATAGAAATTACCTTTGTCTATATGAAAACAAAGAATTTAGCTTTATTTGCTTCAGGAACAGGATCGAATGCATTATCTATCATTCAACATTTTGAAGGAAATCCAAAAGTGAATGTCGCCTTTATTCTATGCAATAAAACAACAGCACCTATTGTTGAGCGAGCAAAATCGTTACATCAACGTGTAATACTTTGTACAAACGCTGAAGTAGAACAACCCCATTTCTTAGTTAATCTTTGTAAAGAAAACGAAATTGACCTCATCATCTTAGCTGGTTTTCTTCGAAAAATACCAACAAATCTAATTCTTGCTTATCCCGAAAAAATCATTAATATCCATCCTTCATTATTACCTAAATTCGGTGGTGCTGGTATGTATGGTGCGCATGTACATCAAGCGGTAAAAGATGCTAACGAAAAAGAAACTGGTATTTCTATTCATTATGTCTCCGAAGAATTTGATACAGGAAGGATTATTGCTCAGTTTTCAGTTTTGCTTAATTCTCAAGATACCATAGTAACCATTCAAAAAAAAGTGCAAAAATTAGAACAGATCCATTTTGCACGAATTATTGAACAAGAAATAGTAGAAAATGGAAAATGAAATTGAAAAAAAACCTGTAGATTTACATCAGTATCGTTCTCCTTATATTAAGAAATCCTATCTTAGAAAAATTATCCTTTATACTTCTGTTTTGGTGATTATTGCTTTATTAATGAAAAACAAAATGAATCAACCAAAAAAGACGAGGAAATTAAACGTGAATGAAATTGAGAATGTGAAAATTGAAATGAAATAATATTATTTTTTGAATTATTCAAAAAATTATTCCACCGGTTTCAATCCTTCTAAAAACAAGGTCAATTCAATAAAATCGTCTACCGACAATCTTTCTGGTCGTGTTTCTAAAAAACGATGTTCTACCACATTCCCTAATAAAAAAGGTTTTATCGAATTGCGTATCATCTTTCTACGTTGATTAAAACAAGCTTTTACCACCTGAATAAAAAACTTTTCGTCACAAGGTAATTTTTCGCGTTCATTACGTGTTAAACGAATAACCCCTGACTTTACTTTAGGTGGAGGATTAAATACATTCTCATCTACCGTAAAACAATAACTTATGTCGTAAAAAGTTTGTAGTAAAACGCTTATTATACCGTAGGTTTTAGTACCTGGTTTAACAGCGATACGTTCCGCAACTTCTTTTTGAAACATTCCCATAATTTCAGGAATCTGATTTCGATATTCTAAACATCGAAATAAAATTTGAGAAGAAATATTATAAGGAAAATTTCCAACTACTGCGAAAGGTTCATCGCCAAAAAAAGTGGCAAGATTTGCTTTTAAAAAATCGGCTTCAAAAATTTTATCCTTTAATTGAGGAAAATGTTCATGTAAATAGGCTATAGAGTCTCTATCGACATCCATTGCCCATAAATCATTTTTTTCTTCTTCTAATAGAAAAACGGTCAATGCTCCCATTCCAGGGCCAATTTCCAACACTTTACGGCAGTCTTTAAATCCACCAAATTGTTGAGCAATGCGTTTACTTACATTTTTGTCGACCAAGAAATGTTGACCTAAATGTTTTTTTGCTTTAACTGTCATTAAGCTGTAAAATGTTCAACAACCGTTAGTAATGTTCTGAATGCTGCAAATTTCCCTTGGTACTTTTCTGTATGGTCTTTTTGTAAACGTGGAGCATGATCACGTTGGTATTCATCGTATTTATCCTGTGATGGACTTGTATACATAATTGAATACGTAACACCTCCCTCTTCTTCTCCGTGAATTCGAGAAATTTTACTTTCTAAAAAACACCCGCTTTGTAAAACCTCTGGGATATGAGTCGAACGCATCCAAGACAACCACTCCTGTTCAATTTGTGGGTCGATGCTTACGGTAACATTATATAATATCATGCCAACAAATTTACACAAACAATTAGCGTTTTTGAATGGAATTCAAAAAATATTTTTAGTTTTATTAAACTTTTTGGATTTGGTATAGTCTTAGAATTATAACCAACAATTTAAAACCATGAAAAACTTACTATTACTTACTGGTATTATTTTCTCAAGCATCTCCTTCGCGCAAGAAACTTCTACAGATAAAAAACCGAAATTAGAAATTCGTGCAAATAATACGGAAGATAACATTCACCGTAAAACAAACGACCATAAAGCGGAACGAATTGAATTAAAAAAAGACGATCGTAAAGATCATTCTCACAAACCTGCGCAAGAAAGACATCATAGACCACATGCGGATGGAAAAGGTACAGAAAATACAAAAGGAGAACAACACAAAAAAGAACAACACCATGAAAAACGTAATGAACAACGTCAAGAGCGTAATCACCAACATAAAGAGCGTCGCGAAGCAGCACCAAAAGGATAACAACTAATTGAAAAAGAATAGATGAATATTCAAAAAATTAAATTATTGAAATTGCTATTGGTAAGTTTCTTACTTACAAGTCAAGTATTAGTTGCCCAAGATACGATGGCGACAATTAACAATGGATTGAAATTAGCAAGTGAAAAAAAGTTTAACGAAGCTGTAAATATCTTTGAAAAATGTTTGAAAAAACAGACAGATAATGCAGATTTATATTATTATTTAGGAAATGCTTATTTAGATATATTTAATTACCCTAAAGCGATTGAAAGCTTTTCAAAAGCAATAAATTTAAATGCTACTTATAGTGATGCATATTACAATAGAGCAACTTGTTATATTCAAACAAAAGAATTTTATTTGGCTTACAAAGATTACTCCAAAGTAATGGTTTTAGATCCAAAAAATACCTACACCTATTTTCTAAGAGGAAATTGTTCGTATAAATTAGCAAATTACAATGATGCGATTACAGATTATGAATTTCTTCTAACGCTATCACCAGAATTACATGAGGTTCACTTTGATTTAGGGAATGCTTATTTCTCCTTAGGGAATTTTGAAAAGGCATTAGTTGCCTATGATGAGGCTATTAAATTAAATAACAGTTATAGTAATTACTATTTTAATAGAGCTGTGACTGAATATAATTTAGGGTATACTGAAGATGCTTGTGCAGACTTTAACAACGCAAAAGATTTAGGCGATTTAGAATCTGAAGGATACATTAAAGAATTCTGTAGATAAAACCTATTTGTAAATTAACTATCTATCTCAAATGAGATTACTATTTTTATTTGTTCTTTTATTTACAAGCATTTCAAATGATTTTTATGCGCAGAATGTAGGGAATACAAGTCATATAGGGGATACAATCGTAAATGAAGAAACCATCGAAAACGAACCTGTATACAGACGTTTTCGTACTTCGCTCAATTATTCCAGCGCAAATACTTTATTAGGAAAACGAGATTCCATTGCAATTCCAATTTTAACTCCTACTTTTAAATACACAACTTCAAAAGACTTTTTTTACCAAGTCTCATTAGTTCATTCAAACACCACTAATAAACTATTTGATGAATTGGATTTAAAAATTGGTAAAAACTTTTACCTTGGAGAACGTTGGAATTTCACTCTTTCCTATGCACGATTTATATTTAGTAAAGATGTCGATCGACTAAGTGCTGTTGTCAACAACGATTTTAATGCATATGTAGGTTTTGACTGGGGTCACGACATTTACACGGGATTGAGTTTGGATTTTACAACTGGAAAAAAAACAGTACCTTATCATAGCATAGATACCGTTTTTGCTAAAAAAGCGAATAAATATGTATTAGTAGATAACTCAGGTTTTACTTATATCCAAGCAAAGGATTTTACGATGACTTTTATGAATTCCATTACCTACTATTTTTATGAATTGTTAAACGACAATGACAAATTAATCTTCACACCTGAAATTGATGTGGTATATGGAACGCAAAATGGAGTAGAAACAAGCGCTACAACTAAAAAACTTACAAAAGGTAATGGTAAAAATACGAAAAGTACTTCCCAAACTGTTACTACAAATACCCCATTTTTATCCTATACATTTAATCTTGATTTTAGATATGTTCTTAAAAAGTTTACTATTAATCTATCCCCATATTATACTATCCCTCAAAACATTGGTGCTGGTGCTGCTTCCAATCCATATTTTGTGATGTATGGAGGGTTAGTTTACACCCTAAAATGGGAGCATAAAAAGAATATCTAAGGGTTTTCTTTTAAAAATCATTTCAGATACGTATATTCGCGTGCTTAAAAAAATACACAAAATGGCTATTATTGGAAAAATACGTGAAAAATCAGGAATAACTATCGTTTTATTAGGATTGGCGATGTTTGCATTCATCATGAGTGGATGGGATAATATGTTCGGTTCTTCTAATCAACCTATTGGTTTAGGCGAAGTTTACGGAGAAAAAGTGGATCCAATGGAATACGAAAAATTGGCTCAAACAATGATTCAATCCGATCAACAACAATATGCGCAACAACAACGTCCTTATACAGATGCTGATAAAAAACAATCAGAGAATCGTGCTTGGACCATGTTGGTAGAAGAAAAAATATTAGAAAAAGAATACGAAAAATTAGGAATCGATGTAAGTAAAAACGAATTCGACGCTTATTTATATGGTACGGATGGTTTTACCGTAATGCCAAACTTAGCGCAAAGTTTTGTGGATTCTTTGACAGGTCAATTTAACCCGCGTATGTTGGAAAAACGTATTCAAGAAATGGAAGGTTCCACAGATCCTAAAGTTCAAGCAGACTGGGAAACTACCAAAACAAGCTTTACAAACCAACGTAAAAATGAAAAATATTACCAAATTCTATCTCAAGGTGTTTATGTAACTAAATTAGAAGGGAAAGAAGAATACAAAGCACAAAAAGAAGTCAAAAATGTTTCTTATGTAGTTCGTCGTTTTACCGAAATACCAGATGAGCAAATTAAAGTTTCTGAGGAGGAAGTAAAAGCATATTATGAAGAACACAAAAACGAGAAAAAATACGAATCAACTGCAGGTAGAGATGTAAAATACTTCGATATCAGCATAACACCTTCTAAAAAAGATTCTACTGAATTCAATAAAATTTTAAAAACAATCAAAGATGGTTTCTCTAAAACGAAAGATGATTCTACTTTTGTATTAACGAATAGTGATTTGAAATTCTTTACAAGCACACGTCAATCAACATTACGTCCTGCTGGAGATGCAAAAGCACAACAAGGTTTGACTTTCCCTGCTGAAATGGATACCGTATTTAAAATGGCTTCGGCTGGACAAATCGTAGGTCCTTATGCAGATAATGGTAAATTCCGTATTGCGAAAGTAAGAGGGTTTAATAACAACGTTTGTAAAGTTAGACACATCTTATTAAGTGCTCCAAAAGGAGATTCATTGAAATTACGTGCTGTTCGTAAAATGGCTGACACATTAATTTTAAAAATCAATAAAGATAACTTTACGGAATACGTAAATAAATATTCAGAAGATCCTGGATCTAAAAGTACAGGTGGTGTATATGAAAACTTCTTAGACTTCGAAATGGTTCCTCAATTCTCTAAATTTGCCGTTGAAAAACCGATAGGTACAATTGGTATGGTGACTACAGACTTTGGTATTCATATTATTGAAGTAATGGATCGTAAATCTGTTAAATACCCAATCGTTTCTTTCATCGAAAAAGAATTACTTCCAAGTAATGATACAAAAATGAAAGCAACCGACGATGCGTTTGATGTATTGAACGAATTAGATGAAAAAGTTTACCGTAAAAATTCACCAAAAGCGAAGTTGGATTTGTTTGATACAATTGCTCAACAAAAAGGTTATTTCTCTCGTCCAGTAAAAATTTTAGATGAGAATCCTGCAGCACAAGGTTTTGCAACGGACTTAGCAGAAGATGCAATTTTAAAATTAGCATACGATGAAAACACCGAAGTTGGAACTTTATGTTCTAAACCAATCATTGATGGTAACCGTTACATTATTGCGATTGTTTCTTCTGTAAGAGAAAAAGGCGTTCCTGCTTTTATCGATGTTCAAGAGTCTATGAAAATGGAAGTAATGAAACAAAAGAAAGCAGATCGTTTCATGGCACAAATTGGTAAACAAAAGAACTTAAATGTACTTGCTAAAAAAGGGAAAACAATTGTGAACAAGGCAGAGGTTACATTTGCTAATCCTCAGTTACAAGGTTACGAACCAGAAGCTGTAGGGGCATTATTTGCAGGATTGAAAGATGGCTCAACAATCATGGTAAAAGGAGAGCAAGGAGTTTATGTAATTCAAATTAATAAAACAATCAAAGCTCCCGCTGCAAGTGATTACACGATGGAAACTATGCAATTATTGAATGGTATTCGTGGTAACCAACAAGGGGAAGCGAAGATGGCATTGATTAAATTAGCGGATGTGAAAGATAACCGCAAATTCGCTTTCTTAGGAATCAGAAGATAATGTAATTATCAAATATTATATAGAAGGTCGACTGTAAGGTCGGCCTTTTTTTGTTTAATTTTGTTGGTATGGCACCAGATCACTTGCAACTCAAATTAAAAACTATTCCAGAACAACCTGGTATTTATCAGTATTTGGATAAAGAGGGTGTGATCATTTATGTTGGTAAAGCAAAGAATTTAAAAAAAAGAGTTACTTCCTATTTTGTAAAAACACAAGAAAATGCCAAAACTAGAATACTAGTAAAACAAATCATTGACATTCATTATTTGGTTGTCGATACGGAATTAGATGCGTTATTACTAGAAAATAGTTTAATAAAAAAGTACCAACCAAAATACAACATACAACTCAAAGACGATAAAACGTATCCTTGGATATGTATCAAAAATGAAGTATTTCCAAGGGTGTTTTCAACGCGAAATTTGGTGAGGGATGGTTCTACCTATTTTGGTCCCTATACCAATGTTCGTATGGTGAATACACTCGTACAGCTCATCAAAGAATTGTATCAACTGCGAACCTGTTCCTTTGATTTATCGGATAAAAATATTCAACAAGAAAAATACAAAGTTTGTTTAGAATACCACCTTGGTAATTGTAAAGCACCTTGCGTCGGGCAACAAACCAAGGAGGAATATGGTATTTCTATACAACATATTGAAGCAATTCTAAAAGGTCAAATTTCAACCGTGATCAATTACGTAAAGAAAACCATGATGGAATTTGCGGATATGTATCGTTTTGAAGACGCGCAGACAATGAAAGAAAAATTGGAATTACTGGAGAACTACAAAGCAAAATCTACAATTGTTTCTCCTAAAATTCAAGCGGTGGATGTCATAACTGCGATAGAAGATGAGAAATCTTATTTTGTAAATTATCTGGTAGTCTCCAACGGAGCAATTATACATGGTATTACCCTAGAAGTACAAAAGAAATTAGAGGAGGAGGAAAGAGAAGTTTTATTGTTTGCGTTACTGAATTTACGTGAACGTTTTCAGAGCATTTCAAAAGAAGTATTAACATCGATTCCTATTGACGCTCTAGGTTCCGATTTCAAATGTAATGTTCCACAAATTGGGGATAAAAAAAACTTAGTAGATTTATCGTTACGTAATGCGAAATTCTATCGTTTAGAGAAATTTAAACATCAAAAAATCACCAATCCCGAAGAACATGCTGAACGAATCTTAAGAACAATTCAAAAAGATTTGCGTTTGTCTGAGTTACCTCGTCACATGGAATGTTTTGATAATTCAAATATTCAAGGAACCAATCCAGTTTCAGCTTGTGTCGTATTTAAAGAGGGGAAGCCTTCCAAAAAAGACTACCGACATTTTAATGTACAAACTGTAGTTGGTCCAGACGATTTTGCAACAATGGAAGAGGCTGTTTTTAGACGATATAGACGACTTTTAGATGAAAACGAATCCTTACCTCAACTTATCATCATTGACGGAGGCAAGGGGCAATTAGGGGCTGCATTAAAAGCCTTAGAAAAATTAGACCTTAGAGGCAAAATTGCCATCATTGGTATTGCTAAGCGTTTAGAAGAAATCTTTTTCCCTGGAGATAGCATTCCAATCTATTTAGATAAACGATCTGAAAGTTTAAAGGTCATACAGTTTATGCGAAATGAAGCACATCGTTTTGGAATTACTCATCACCGAAACCGGAGAAGTAAGGGTGCATTTGTATCCGAATTAGAAGGAATTACTGGAATTGGAGAAACAACGTTTAAAAAATTAATGTCCACCTTTAAGAGCATAAACGGAATTAAAAAAGCTTCCAAAGAAACCTTAGAAAGTTGTGTTGGCAAAGCGAAAACCAAAATACTCATGGAATATTTCTCACTTCACTAATCCCTTTGCTTTCAAATAATCATAGTTCGATGCAAGTCGGACAAACCACAACACTTTAATTTCTTTATACACTTCTGTACTATTTTCTATTGGTAATTCAAACGATTGATACAATTTCAATAGACATGAAAACGATTTTTTACCATTTGTTTCTTTTACATAAGAATACAAACCTAAGAATCCTTTTTCCACAGTTTCTGGAGTTTCAATATGACGGAATATGGAATGTGCTATACGAAATGCATGTCCATTTTTTAGTTTTTTATACGAAATCAAACTCCATGCAAATCTTCTTGTCACTTCATTTGTATTCAATTCTCTTTTATGGCTATATAAACCGGCTAATAAATTAAAATAAGAAGTTTGATCTGTTGAATTGGCATAAAAAAGTGGCAATAAAGCAGTGTAATTGGAGCCATTTTCTGAACGTTTATACCAAAATAATGGAGCAATACGAACATTTGTTTCGCTAACCGAAGTAGAACAATCCATCAATGGATAGAGTATACTTAATTTTTTACGATTGTCTTCTTTTTTATAGCGTAAAAATACTCCTAATAATCCAACATTTTTATAGTTAATTGTTTCATTTGAACTATAATCAATCAAAGGAAATAAGAACGCTTTTTTAGAATTATTTTGGGTGATATTCCAATAGAAAGGAGTTATCGCTTGGATGGTCTTGTATCCATCAAAGGAATGATGATAGAACGGGAAAAGTGTTTTTGAAGTGTGACCAGATTTTGTTTCATGTGACCAATATATGGGAAACAAAGTTGTCGATGATTCGATTTTTGATTTTGATCTCCAGTAAATTGGGAACAAAACTTTCGTAGTGTCAAAACTAGTTCGCTTGCTAAAATAGATTGGAAATAATGTCTTGGAAGTAGACAAATTATCCTTTATCATCCAAAAGAATGGTGTTATCCCAAGAACGGAGCTATTCTCAGTGCTATTATTCAAATACAAAGGAAATAGCATACTACGACTTTCTTGTGTTGAATAAGTATACCTAACATTGGCTGAATCGATATGATGAAGTTCGTTTGCAGTATAACTCGACCAAAAAGGGAAGACAGTGAATTTACGTTCGGTTCTTTGAACAGAATCAATCCCCTTCTCTCTAAGTATTTCATAATATTTAGCGCTTTTCGATGACCAAATAAAAGGAAAAAGTGTGGAGGTTGACTTCTCATGATTACGCGTATGCCAATACAAAGGAAAGAGAATTGTAGTAGTATCAAAAGGTGTGGTTTTATGGAATACGATTGGAAATAAAGTGGTTGATCTATTATATACCTTATTTCCTATAGCTGACGTCGTTTTCCAAAATATAGGAGTAATTCCTAATGTAGTTCCAAAATAATCGTTGGATTTCCAATACAATGGAAACAAAAATTTACGACTTTCCTTCGCTGAATAAATAGAATACTTAGTCAATGAATCAACATGGTGTAATTCATTGGTTATTGCACTTGACCATAAAGGAAAAACAGAAAATTTACGAACGGATGTTACGATAGAATCTTTGCGAATTCCTTGATAGTTAATGTGATTTTCGATGGACTTGGAAGACCAAATTATTGGAAATAAAGTGGTAGAAGATTTGTCTTTATTTTTTGAATGCCATACCAATGGAAATAATACATAATTAGTATCTTCCTTGGTTTTTCTTCCAAAATAAATTGGAAACAAAATAGTAGAAATTTTACGTTGATTTTTTACTTTCCAGAACAAAGGAGTAATTCCAAGTGTTGACCCAAGTTCATTTTTAGAATGCCAAAATAAAGGAAAAAGAGCCTTTTTACTATCAAAAGTTTGATAATGATAATTGCTTGTAGCTGAATCAATATAATGCGTTTTGTTTACCTTGTAATATAACCATATTGGAAAGACATTAAACTTTGCTTTGTAGGTTACTGTTGAGTCTATTCTTTGTCCAGAAATAGAAATTTTACTGAACGAATTTTTTTCAGTCCAAACAATTGGATAGATTGTTGTAGTTGATTGATACGCATTATGCTTATGCCAATAAATTGGAAATAGAACAAATGATGTATCCAACCAATTCTTTTTACTAAATAAAATAGGAAATAAAGTCGTAGAACTGCTATTAGGAGATTTGGATCTCCAAAAAATTGGCGTAATTCCTACTGTAGATTCATCCTCGTTTATGTAGTGATAATAGATAGGGAGTAATATACGTTTACTCTCCTTAGTTACAAATTGATAGTTCGCATTCGCCGAATCAATAAAGTGCGTATTAGTCTTGGTTTTACTTGACCAAATAGGAAAAATGGTCAAATTATTTGAAATTGAAACAATCGAATCCTGTCTTAATTTATTCGTTTGTATGGTAAAATTTTGAGTAGAATTAGACCAAATGAAGGGAAATAAAGTCTTACTCTCCTCCTGCTTATTTTTATGATACCAATAGAATGGGGTAATCCCAAGCATAGTGTCCGTCTGATTATACGAATAGTGAAAAATAGGAAATAATGTTTTCGATAAATTCTTACGGTTTTCAGATTCATTTGACCAATAGATGGGAAAAAGAACTGTTGTTTTAGTAACGTTATCACTTTCTTTTTTACTTGTGAAATTCCAATAGATAGGAAATAATACCGTGCTATGCTGAAGTATTTTAGTCGTGTCTGTTTTAAATTCATGTGTAAATAATACATCTTTTGAAAGTTGTATTCTGTGTATTGCTAATTTTTCTTTGTCGATATTCCAATACAATGGAAACATGCCTACTGACTTTCTATGTAATACCATTTTTTCAGAAGGTAAATTATCATATATATTTGTTTTTTCAGAGTTAAAAAACAAAAGAGCATAGGTTTTACGGATGAGTTTTGTATGAAGTGTATCTCTTAAATTTTGATAACTTGAATAAAATGGGAAATACATTTTTTTATGTTGATACTCATCTTTTGTATTCCAATAAAATGGTAGAAAAAAAGTATTATCTGATTTAGTGTCTTTATAACTCCAATAAATTGGAAAAACAATCTTTGTAATTGCTGTGTCCGTTTTGGAAGTCCCATTATAATTCGGAGTGAAGACTTTAGATGTATATACCAAAGGGAAGAGAAAATGGCTTTCATCCTGATTATGTAGTGTAGAAAAATAAAAAGGAAAAATTTTTACTTTTTTTAAGGTGTCCCCTTTTGAAATGGAAGTGTAATTCCATAGGAAAGGGGTTAACATTAATTTTTTTTCGCTTACTGAATCCTTAATAAAACTAGAATAATGGTAAATTGGAAAGAGAGTAGTAGATGTATGATTTTTGTCTGATTTCCTCCAAAATAAAGGCGTAATCATTTGATGAATTGTATACGTACTGGATGAAGTAATATTTTCGTTCTCTTTGGAATAATAATACAATGGAAACTGTAAATAACTCGTTTTGTATTTGTTTTTAACATGCCAAAATAACAAAGGAAATAGTTGTCTGTTCAATACCGTATCATAACTCGTGTATTCCAATCTATTTCTGAAAATTGGAATGAATAAAGATTTCTTCCCTTTTTCATTTTCAGATTGCCAAAACAAAGGAGTAATCATCGTGTGGACCTGTAATGAATCGTTTTTAGTTAGCCGTTCTTCAGTACGACTAAAGACAGGAAATAAAGTGATACTCGATTTTAATTCACTTTTGGTATGCCAAAAAAGTGGAAATACAACTTGTTTGGAACTTGTTGTATCCGTATTTAACCAAACCAAAGGAGATAGCATTGTGGAACTTGAAAGTAGTTTTCCAGTGTTCGAAAATTGCTGTTTGGATGAAAATAAGGTTGGGATAACGAAGGAATGAAAATAAGGCGTTGTTGTTTTCCAAAGGATAGGGAAAATGATGTTTTTAGTAGCATTTCCTTTTGAAAATTTCCAATAGAATGGTGTTACCATTGTATATTTAAGTGACTCAGATAACGAGTCTTTTCGGATACTTCCATGACTATATATTGGTGCAATCGTGAAATAGGTGGATAAGGGTTTTTTGTAATACCAAACTAAAGGAAACGTTACAAAACTTGTTCTTTGTTCTGCTACACTTTTATTATACCAAATAAAAAAGAAAAGATTGTTTTCTACTTCAAATCCATTTTTGGAATTTGTAAATTGTAAAAAACTCAAATACTGCGCAATTTCAAAAAATTTATAGGAGGTAAATTCTTGTTGTAAATTTTCCGTTTTACGGTAAATCGATGGATAATAAGTAGTTCCTAAACGGATATCTCGTAAAATTGGAGAAGAATCAACATAATAAAGCGGAAAAACATGGCCATGCTTTGTAGAATCAAGAGTGTTTTTGGAATACCCTATTAAATTGGAAAAAATGCTTAACTGAAATTCATTTTCTGTTTTAGATTTAACCAATATCGGCCACAAGTTTACATTTTTGTTTCTTGTCAATCCAAAGTCAAATGCTACCTCAGAAGAAATAGTATCTTTTTGACTAAATGAAAGGCTTCCAATACAAAGAAATATAAGAAGTTGTATTATTTTTTTCATGCTACACTTTTACCTGGGTGAAGGTAAAGGTATTTTGTTGATTCGTTTTTGATATAAATCAAAAAGTAAAAAAACGATACAATTCCTTCGTTTTCGCTAACACCTCTTCCCATTTTTCACTTGTATCCCATATAGCGTATTCTGCTTCCTGACAAGTGTTAATTACCCAGAAATAGGAAGAAATCATCTCTTCTGAAAATCCGTTTTGCTTCATTAATGAAATAGTATCCGTTTTTGAAAGTAATTGCGTATCTACGTCCAATTTTTGTTGTAAAATTTTGGAAATAGAACGATGAATGATTGCATACGCATTTTTGTAATCGTTGTGTTCCACAAATTGTTGCGCCTCTTCCATAAACGAAGATGAAACAGAATTTGCTGGTTTTTCAATTATTATTTCGATTTCCTCCTCATTTTTTGAATTAGATGTCGAATTTTCTTTTCGTTTTCTAAATAAAAAGAAAACTAAACTACCTAAAAGAAGCACTAATACTGCAAGAACTCCAATCCAAATAGTTGAATGTGGAACCGCTTCTTTTTGTGCGATTTTATCTTCCGAAATTGGTATACTTAGTACTTCTTCTGATTCTTGCGTAGAGATAGTATCATTTACTTTAAGTTGTGTATCTAATACTTCTCCTTCCAAAGCCAAAGCAATCGATTTTTCTTTGAGCGTTACATATTTTTTTAGAGTCGGATCAAAATAACTAATCGAAATCGGGTTCATTTCTATCTTACCGCCACTAATGACTTTTAAGAAAAATTTATACGTTTTATCCCCTTCTACTCCATCTTCTGTATAATCAATATCCTCTTTTATTTCTGGATCACCATAGATGGATAGGTTTGCAGGTAAGTTCAATTTAGGTTTAGAAATGGCATGCATATTCCCTTTACCAGCTACTTTAATAGTCAATGTTAAAATATCCCCAACTTTTGCATTTACTTTTGAAATGGCGGTAGACATAGAAAATTTACCTACTCCACCATTAAAATCTTTCGGAGCACCACTTGGGAGAGGAAGGACATCCACATAGGTGGCATTCGATTCTAGCTGAAAATCATTATCAAAAAAACCACCATTATTGTATCGAAGAACCATTGAAAATGGTTTGATAATATATTTCCCTGAAGTAGCAGGAAAAACTAATTGTTTCCCATAAGAAAAAGTCAAATAGGTATTCCCTTTATAGGTTTCTCTATTCAAAGAAACATTATCTGTTTTTTCTATATCAAAAGATTCAACGGTTCCTTTGATGCTAAAAGGTACGTATTGAATAATATTAGTAACGTTTACTTTAGAAAAAATTTTCGACTCTAAAATTAGTGGTTCTCCTTCATAAATCTTGCGTTTCGACTTTTGTATGATTCCAAAAACGGCCTCTTTTAAGTTGTGATTCGAAATATCCTCTTCCGATTGCTCAAAGTTTTTCTTGGATTTAGCTTCTCCTTTTTTGCGAACAACCACGGATAAATCATTGGATTTATAGGATTTGTTTTTGTCTTTAACACTTGCGGTGATTGTATATTTTCCAGGCTTTGTGAAAACACCTTGTTGGGTATAGGATATTGAAATAATCATATTTCCATTTCCATCCATGGTTTGTTCCATCCCATTCATGACTCCTGCTTCCGTAAAGGTTGCAGGGAGATTAATGGTAATGTTTCCATTTACATTCGACTTCACTGTAAAAGCGACCATTTGACCTACCTCAATAGGTTTTACGTTCACCGAAAGTTGAATGTTTGGTTTTTGGGCATAAACGAAACTACTAACTGTAATTAATAAAGCAATGATCGATGCTGTCAGTTTACCAATCTTTACCATTTTCACTTGTGTTTTTATTCGGTTTACCTTTGTGTTTTTGTTTTGTATCTAATTCCCTTTTCATCAGGTCATCTAACATACGATCGGTAGCATTTTGCTTCAATTGCTTGTCTGCTTCCTCAGGTTGTTTCTGATCTTTTTTATCCTCTTTTGGTTTATCGTTTTTTGGAGGATTTTGTTTCGGTTCTTGCTTATTTT
>CANGOF010000068.1 GCA_947455515.1 Flavobacteriia bacterium | reverse complement strand
CCTATTTTAAATAAATTAGTAGGAAAAGAAGATACGACGATTGACACCTTGATTATCGTTCCAACACGTGAATTAGCGATACAAATTGAACAAGAAATACAAGGTTTGTCTTATTTTGTTTCCGTCGGATCTCAGGCAGTTTACGGTGGAACGGATGGAAAAGATTGGGATATACAAAAAGACGCCTTAAAAAACGGAACGGATATTATTGTTGCCACACCAGGGAAATTACTTTCTCATTTAAAAATGGGGTATGTGAATTTCAAACACGTCAAGCATTTGGTATTGGATGAAGCAGATAAAATGTTGGACATGGGATTCACAGATGATTTGGAACAAATTTTTTCCTATTTACCTAAGCAAAAACAAACCTTATTGTTTAGTGCTACGATGGCTCCAAAGATTCGTACACTTGCAACGAAGATTTTACATGAACCAGAAGAAATTACCTTGTCCATTTCCAAACCAGCGGCAGGTGTTTCTCAAAATTTATACTTGACATTTGACAATCAAAAGATTCCGGTTATCAAACATATTTTGGAATCGCGCCCTGAATATACGAGTATCATCATTTTTACCTCTTCGAAAAGTAAAGTATCAGAGATAGTGCATGGTTTACGTAAAGCAGGCTTTAAATCACAAGGGATTTCTTCTAATTTAACGCAAACCGAACGTGAAGAAGTATTGATTGGTTTCCGCTCTAAGCGTATTCGCATTTTAGTAGCAACGGATGTGATGAGTCGCGGGATTGATATCAAGGAAATCAATATGGTGATTAATTACGATGCGCCACATGATGCAGAGGATTATGTGCACAGAATTGGTCGAACTGCACGTGCCAATACCAAAGGTGAGGCGTATACCTTGATTAATGAGAAGGATATGTTGCGCATGCAAAATATTGAGAAATTGATAGAAGCAGAAATTCCTCGTTGTGTGTTACCAGAAGTGTTGGGAGTAGGACCAGAATGGAAGGTTTCTACTGGAGGTTTTAAAAAGAAGAATAGTGGGTCTTGGAAGAAAAAAAAGAAACCAGTTGTTAGTTCGCCACAAGTAACAGCCCAATAATCCCAATCGCATAAAGTAATACAACTGTCCAGGAATCAAAACCAAGTCTGAAAAATTGTTTCGGAGATTTAATTATTAAACCAATTAAATAGACACCAGTTAGTATTATTCCAAGGGCAGTTAAGTACATATCTGTTGAGTCGATGGATTCAATCGCTGGTGTTTTTGAAATTAATGAACCCAATAGTAGGAGTACAGGTAAAAAGGCATTTCCACCAAAAATATCGCTTACTGCCATTTGGTAATCTTTGAGTTTCGCAGATTCAATTCCTGTTGATATTTCTGGAATTGCAGTTACCATTGCTAGAAATGTAGCACCAAAAAGCACGTTACTTATTTCAAATCGAGCGGCTAACGCTTCACTACTCAATTCAAGTATTAGTCCGCTGATAAGTGTAATAACAGCAAAAAGTATGAAAATGAAAAGTGCACTTGTCGCTTCCTTTTTTGTTATGGTTGGTTCAGTGGCTTCATTTTGAAGTTCTTTTTTGAGTTCGAGAGATTTTTTTCGTGTGTTTACATGAGGATTTTTATAGATTAAATAAATTCCAACAATCCATGTAAACAAGATCATCCATTCAATAATCGAACCATGAAGTAATGTTAAATCAGTGTGGACTTGTTTCCCGATAATTACCATCGAAAGAATTAAAATGAGAATAATTCCTTCTAGTAGAAGTCCTACTGAGGAAGATTTGTAAGAAAGCGGAGCTTTTTTTCCTACTCCAAAAAAATCGATTAATGCTAACACGACCGTTTGTATTGCGATACCACCTAATAAATTACTAACTGCAATGTCTAAGTTACCATTCCATGCGGCAATTCCTGTAATTGCAATTTCAGGAAGGTTTGTAACAATTGCTAAGAAAATCATACCTCCCATCGCTTCACCGAAGTTGAAGTATTTGGACATTTTATCTAATGCGATTGTAAGTTTAACACCAGCGACCCAAATTGCGATTCCGGCAACAATAAATAGGGTAATTAACCAAAAAGTCGATAAAAAAGCCAGAGACATAGGTATGAAGTTAGTGTTTAAACATTAAACTCTAAGATATATTTTGAATTATATAGTTCGTTTACCAGATTTTTATGGTTATGTGTCGTTCCTTGAATGGAAAAAACACATGCATGCGCATGAAGGGTTTTACTGTTTTTGGTGACAGAAAAAGACAATTGATGTTTTTTGATGAGTTTGCTTAGTTCATCCAAATTAAATTCATTCGTATTTTCAAAAGTGATTGTATAAACTTCTATTTTATTCGATTTATCGATAATGCGTTGAATCCACGTAAAACTCAATAAAACAATCATCACAATTACTAATGCAGCAACTGCTAATTCGTATTTTCCGATACCAATAGCCATTCCTATTGCAGCTGAAATCCAAATGGTTGTTGCGGTGGTTAGGCCTTTAACATTAGCACCTTCACGAAAAATAGCTCCAGCACCTAAAAAACCAATACCTGTCAATATATTGGATGCTACACGACCATCATCACTAATTAAGTTTGAAATCATTGTAAATAACGTAGAGCCTACAGTGATTAGTATAACAGTTCTGAAACCTGCTGCTTTACTTTTGTATTCACGTTCAGCTCCAATGATAGAACCAATAATCAATGCTACGACAAGTTTTGTTATTTCTTCAAGGATTAAAGGGTTTGATAGCATAATATTAATTTATTTGAATATACAAAAAACTTGATTTTTAATTTGTATTAATTATCACAAAAGTTTTTATGCGTTAAAACAATAATGTAATTTTTAATTTTGCACACATCTAATGGATAATCCATAATCTTTGAAGTAAATATCAAGATTTGATTGAAAGCTAATTTTCTCCATTATTTCCATTTTTTGATATCCATTATCACTTGTGTCTTGCGACCACCAACCTGTTTTTTGATGATAGTACTTATCTGGTATCAATCCTGAAAAATCACCCATTAGTCTAATGCCTGCTGGGATAGCTGTGAAACCTGTTTTGTTATAATCATTGTAAATATCTGAGTACTTACCATCACCACTTTGAGGGTAGATCCAATGCAATGATTCTGCTTCTATATAATTGATAGAAATACCTGAATATTGATATCCAATCATATTATCCCAATCAATGGCATTAGGTATATGCCAGCCTGTTGGACAAACGTTTTTATTTTTTATTACATATTGATTATACAATTTGCCGTATACATCGTTGTATTTACTATCGTTATCAAAATAACACCATGCACTTGTTGGACTATTAGCCCATTGATTTTTCTCTGTTATATTTTGAATTGGTGTTCCATCGTTAAATTTGGATGTTTTTAAATTTTCTGCCATCCATGTTTTTGATCCTATTTTCAGTGTTTTGTATGTATTTCCTTCGATATCTGTCACTTGACCATACGTAATTGTAGAATTAAATTTTATTGGTTTTAATAGGTCTGTCGTAGAAGTTGTTTCTTTTTTCTTACAGCTAAATAGTAGGCTTATTATTAGTATTGAGATAGTGCTACGAGTGATTAGTTTCATATTTTATTTAATTTCAAAGATATAAATAAACAACATTCTTTTTCCTTCTTCAATATCAAAATTGGTAAGCAATTCTAATCCTTTCACAAAACCAACAGAATGCTCTTTAATAATTTGAATAGTTTCTACAGAAGTAGTAGTTTCACTGTTTTTTCCTTGTTTTTGTTCCGTTGTGCGAACAATAAAATCTTCAGAAGTAATGGAGCCATTTAAGAAGGTACTCGTTTGAGATTGTGCTTTTACTTGTGCAACTCGCATCATGGTACTTTGACTTGTGTATTTCGACTTATCTAAGGATAGTACTGACAATAAATATTTAGTATCATAATCACTAAATAATTTAGCACCTTCAAAAGGTGCGCTTTCATACATTCTTTTAAGAAAATTAGACATGGCAGTTTTGTCTTCATTAAAAGATTGTGCGTTTGAATTAAATACAAAAATGGCCGAAGCTACTAATAGTAAGATTTTAAGAGGATTTTTCATGGGTTTGTGAGAAAATATTTAATGTAATTATTTTATTATCGGTTCTACTTTGTATTCATTAATTTTTGATAGTTCATTAATATCTAAAATATTATGAACCTCATTGGAACATTCAAATAATTTACTAGTGTTTATCGTTATAAATTTTTGAGGACTATTATATGGATTAGTATAAAGAAAAGGGTTATAAACTTTATCGTAATTTAATAACATTTTATATTCATCATCACTAGTGCCTGGTAATCTAATTGCTTTTCCAAATTGAACTCCAGTGCGTGGCTGAAATGTCCCGTTTACAGTTCTTGAATTGTTATAGTAATCAAATGATACCATTTCGTTGTATGGAAAAATATAGGTCATGATTCCATTTTCTATTTTAAACATAGAAGCGGCTCTAGGAATTTCAATTCCTACTATTTTCATAACTAATTCAACAGGCGCGATACTTCTAAAATTGTATATATCATTTTCCCATTTTAATTTAAAAACACTAATGTTTTTGTTCTCATAATCTAGCACTTCATTTTCATTTAATGAAATACTACTTAGAGTAGTAGTTATGATTTGAAAAATAGAATTTAAATTTTTATTTGCTTTAGAACTAATATTTAATTTCACATCCCATTTCCCATAATCTGGTCCTCCAGAAATTTGTTTAGGTTCATCTGTTATGATGCTAAAATCAAACAACCCTTTTCGTATAATACTATTAGATATGGTATATAAATCTTTCATTACAGCCTCTTCATTTTTCTTATTAAGTTCCTGAAGTTTTATATTTGCTGCGAAAAGTCCTCCTTTAAACTCAACAGTAATTCCTTTACTTTCACAAAATTTAGTGAAATTACCAATAGAAACTGTTGCTTCAACTATACTTGAATAATTTCCATTTGGCAATAGTGTTTCAGAAATGATTTTAAAACCTTGAATATTTCCACTTGACACAGAAACGATTTCATCTTTTGTTAATTCGTCATTTAGTAAAGTAGAGTTTGATGAAATGAATGTTCCAAAAGCTTGCTCTAACGCATTTCGTAGTGCATTGTATTTAGCTTCATCTTTGGTTTTACCTTCACCTATTTGCGTTAGCGTTACAGTTTTCCCATCATTTCCCTGATTTGTTATTGAAGATTGAGAATTGCTTTCTGATTTAGTTGCTTGATTTTTTCCTTCGTAAAGATCCTTTTTAATTTGCGGAATAAATTCAGTAAACGTTTTTGATGGATCTTTTTTATCAAACTCAACCAGTTTTACGAATGATTGTCGTGCTTGTCTTAACTCATAACTAGAATTAACATTTTCTAAAGCAGCATTTCTATAGTAAATGGTTCTTACATACCAATAGTAGATGTCGGATTGGTATTCTGGTTTTGTGTCCAAATCGTCTAAAATTTCTTTCGCTTCCGATCCTTTACCTTTTTCGATATATTTGACAATTTTCATTATTTTTTTGTCTTGCGAGAAGGCAATTGACTGACAAAAAATCAGGAGTAAGATTAAGTACTTTTTTTTCATGTTTATTATTTAAAGTTGTAAGCCTATGATAGATTTTTATTATTAATGAGATGGTATATTTATCGTTTGTCCTATTGTTAATTTTTCTTCTAATTCTGGATTTAAACTGATTAAATCATCAGTTGATACACGATGTTTTTGTGCAATACTTCGCAATGAATCCCCACTTTTGATAATATATGTTTTATACTTTTGATTTTCAATAGAGGGTTTGGAGAGTTTTTCTTGTATTACATCAGCATGTTTTACTTCTAATTTACTTAGGTTTTTAATTTGATCTAAACTCAATAATATATTTAAATAACTAAAACCTATGATTGAATTTAATTTGATATTTGATACAAAAACAGAGTTTTGATTTAGAGTACTTCTTGAACCAGCACTAACACTTCCGACAACTAAACGTTTATAAAAACCAGTATGTTCAACATCTCTATCCGTACCACATGGGTATCCATAGTTATCATTTCTACTCACGTATGAACGGCCTTTCCATCCATTTATAGTTACTGGATTTAATAAAATGTTCCACTTAATATCTGAATCTAATTTGTTACCACTTGAGGATTGAACTTGATATTTGTATACTTCTAATTCAAATACTTGTTGGATTTGTTGGATAATTGAAATAATATCATTTCTAAAATACAATGTAGTTGTTTTATAATTGTCTGACTCATATTTTTTTTCGGTTATTGCAGCCTGATAACTGGAAGATGAATTATGTTTTTGTACGTATCTAATTTCATCCCACGCTTTAGTATCGTAATCTTTCATGCTAATTTTGCTGCCAGATCCATCACTGTAAATTAAGCCACTATAACAAATGAAATTACCAGATAAATTGTTTTTTGTCGTTAAAAGATCCATCGAATAAGTGGTTATTCGTAACTTTTTATAATCTTCATATTCACTTTTATCTAAACTCAAATTCAACAGTGTTTTAACTAAAATTTCGTAAAAAGAATTCCAATTTGAATTTACATGAAAATTTACCTTTAACGGAAGTGAATAACTACCAATTTCATTTTTAGTTGGTTCACCAGAAACTAAACTATAATCAAACATTTTTGGAGCAATCTCTTTTGCAATTAGAACTAATTCTTCCAGTGCTTTTTTTTCGTTTGCTGCAGAAAGTTCTTTTTGGATCACATTAAAAGCAAATAGAGAACCTTGGATTTCAATTTTCATCCCTTTACTTTCACAAAAACTGGTTAGTTTAGAAATAGAGACTACCGATTTTAAAGTTGTATTATAACCCATATTATTGGGCAATAATGACTCTGAAATAACCTCGTATTTTTGAATGTTACCATTACTGACCGATATTATTTCATCTTTTACTAAATTATCATTTACAACTTCCGTATGAGATGAAATAAAAGCACCAAATGCTTGTTCAATAGCATTTCGTAATGCGTTTTGTTTGGCTTCATCTGGTGTTTTACCTTGTCCTGATGTAATCAAGGTAACGATTTTGTTATCACCAGCTTTTGCATAGGTAAAAATGAATAGGAATAATATAGTATGAACAAATTTATGCATATTTTATATTTATTATCATTTTCTTTGAATTTAAAAGATGTTTTCAACCACCTGTATAGATTCTCAATTTTTCTTCGGGAAATAATTTATTTATAAGTTTATCGTCACTATCAGTTATTTTATAAAAGTATTTATTTTCGATTTTTATAACTTGGAAAATTGTTCCAAGTTGAAAATCTTCCCCAATTATTTCAATTATATCACCAACTTTAAAAATTGGTTTATTTTCAGTTACTTGAGTGTTTTCTTTGTTAATTATCGGTTCTTGATTAATTTGTTTTTTTATAACCGGTTTTTCAATAATTGGTTCAATCTTGTATTTTTTAATTTTTTCGAGTTCTTCTAATGTTAAAATATTTTTCATATTAAAAACCACATAATTTCCTTTTCTTTCCACTTTTGCAAAATGCAATTCATCTAAGTATGTATAAATATCTTTATCCCTTTTTAATTGGGATAAGTTATTTTTTTTTAAATATTGTTTTTGAAAATTATCTTCGTTTAAATCAAAATCAAATGTTTCTATATATTCAATCGATTTATTTTCTGATTTCAATTTGAAATATTCTTTTTTACGAAATTGTATAAATTTTGACTGATTTGAATATTTTAATTCATGACCATTAATTGAATTGATATTATTATTTAAAGAAAAATATAGACTTAAAGAAGGTAAATATGAATATAAAAAATTATAAATATTTGTTCTAGATTCTAAACTTCTTAAAATAAATTTATCTTCATTATGTGAATCAATCCAATTTATTTCATAGTATTTTAAATTCGTATTTTTATAAAAATTTTTATCTTGCTCTAGAAGTGTTATAGATTTTAATGTATTTCTTAAAATTCTTTTAATATCATCATATATTAAATTTGTTAGTGTTGCGGTAATTTGTAAATCTATTATAAATTCATCCCCATTAGATAGTTTTCTTGGTTCACTTGCACTTATTTCAAATTTATATGGGTTTTTTGAATTAAAGATTAGTTTAAATTGATCAATAATTTCTGAAATTAATTTTTCTTCATTTTTTTTATAAAGATCCATTAATTTGAAATTTGCAGCAAATGTGTCTCCGTCAATTTCAATTTCAATCCCTTTGTTTTTGCAGTAGGTTTTTAATTTTGTTGTTGAAATAGTCACAGAGAGAGTAGCAGAAAATATTCCTTCAGATAATTTTTCTTCTGCTAATATTTCATATTTTTCAATATTACCATTTGAAACAGATATTATTTCATCTTTAACGACATTATCATTAACAATTTCTGTATGCGATGAAATAAATGCTCCAAAAGTTTGTTCTATAGCGTTTCGCAAAGCATTTTGTTTTGCTTCATCTTGGGTTTTTCCTTGTCCAGATGTAATTAATGAGACAGTTTTATTATCGCCTGCTTTCGCAGAAGTACAAATGCATAGCATTAAAATTGCGAATATTATCTTTTTCATAATTATTACTAATACCAATAAATATTTCTATACACATTACGATATACTACAGTTGGTTGATTTTTAGCGTATTCAACTGCCACTTCACGATAGGCATTGATGCGTTGTTTTTCTAATTCCGCTTCTGTTTTTGCATTTTCGGCATCAATTTTTTGTTGTCTTTTTTCGTATTCTTCTTCTCGTCTCAATCGTTCTTTTTCATCTGAAATTAATTTTTTATTGATGGTTTTCAATAAAATCGTTGCGTCTGAATAGCAATCTGCATTTGGATTTATCTGCATTAAATAGGAGGTGGCTTCTTGTGCACCTTGTTCATTTGGATTTGCTGCCCATATAGATTTAGCAGTTTTAAGAAGTGATTTTGCTTCAGTGTTTATTTTTAAATTGTAAATTATTGTCATTTCGTTTAATGCTTTGAAATAACATTCTTTACAAACCTCAGGGATTTGGGCAAGCATATATATTGCTTCAGGGAATTTTTCTTGTTGTTTTAGTGATATAGCTTGTTGATTGATAAAGTCACATTGCGTATTATAATATGCAATTATTTTGGTTTTAGCTTCTTCCAGAAAAGTTTCAATTTTCTTATTTTTTGTGTTTATCTGTTTTATTGCATCTATAAAAGCTTTGTTTTCATTTGTTCCAACTCCACTAGTCGAAATTACCATATTGGCAAATATTTTATTTTCAATAGCATCACCTATAAATAAAGTGATATCCATATTTTGTGCAATTTGTTGAGGAGGACCTGGGAGGATGTCTTTTGTTGTAATAGAAATATTAGCAGTGATAATAAAACGCGGATTTATAACACTCCCTGCCATACCATAATTACTTGCAATTTGTTTTAGTTTTATTTCTAACTGTGCTTTTGCTTCTGATGGTAATTTAGCCTGTTCACTCACGTATGGATTAAGTGATATTCTTCCAAAGTCATCTAGTTTAGGAACATCTTGCGCATACAAAGTATATAATTGTATGCAAAATAGGATGATTATATATATTGATTTCATAATTGTTTATTATTTTTCTCCGAGAACTAAAATTGCTTCACCTAAGCCTCTTTGCATCAATTTTACTTCATAATTAAAAGGACTTGCTTTCAAATATTTTTGTAAGCCTTTTGCAAATTCTCTTGCATCCATAGGATTTTTATCTTTATCATAAATTGGTATACGAACTTGCTCAAACAGGATGATATTTTCTGTCGCTTCAGTTCTATTAAATCTTTTATTAACCGTGTTTTCATTCATCCATTTATTGATGTAATCGGTGAGTTCTTCACCATTGATTTCAGTTTCAAAATTTTTATCCCAATTATCCCATTTTTTAAGAGTAATCAAAATTTCTCGTCCATTTGTAAGCATATCGTTAAAATGATTCTGTAAGTCACCCAAAAATGGGTCGAATGAATTGGATATAGCCTTCTCTAATTTTACAGGCATTATATCCTCGGATGGAGGAGCGTTAAATGTTTGTGCTGCAATACTCTTATTGGTGTAAGCATCAAAAGCTTCTAATGAAAAAGAAACAGATCTATCCTTATTGACCTTCCACCACAATTGTATTATGATGTCCATTTTAACTCTTTTTCTTAGTTTATCCAATTGACTCTCGAATATTTTAGCTTCGCTTGTCACACTTTTTGTCATATTATCTTCAGCTGTTTTGGCTTCTATACTTTTTAATTCTTGTTCTGCAACTTTAGGCTCAAATGCTTTTCTTATCAGTAGAGAATTTAATTTGGTAATAACCTGTCCTAATTCCGTATCTTCTTGAAATGCTTGTTTGTAATTAGGTGTTTTTTGTTTTGTACCCTGGCTATCGAACTCTGACATAAAATAGCGTTGTAGACACCAATTGTCACTCGGGAGAACCATCAATGTTGGTTTTTTAGCTTGTCCATAGCTGTTTTGACTTAGTCCTATAAACGATAGGCATAGTAAAAGGTATTTCATTTTTTTCATAGTTAAAACCCTGTGTTTAATGATTTAATAATTTGATTTTCTTCTAGGTATTTTCGAATGGCATCTTTAGAAACACTTATTTGATATACTTTCCATTTCTTATCGCTAATATTTAAAGGAAGAGTTGTTTCTATTGCCGAACTTCTTGTGAATATGTTCCATTTACCCTTTGCGCTAAAAAATTCTTTTTCAATTTTTTTAAACTTTTCGATTTCTTCAGAACTATTCAGTATCGCTTTTTGTGTGGTACATCCATTCGTTCCAGCAATTCCAGAATACAAAATGGAATGTACAGCATCTTTTCTTGCCTGATCCAATTTATATGAATTTCCAGATGTAGGATTCCAAATTTTTAAGGATAAATACCCATCTGTTTCCAATGAAATACATTCTATTTGATACTTATTATCGGTAATTTTCAAGGAAAGGTTCAGGAAACCTACTGTTAGCACTACTAATGTGATTTTATAAAACTTCATTTTTTTCTATTTATTTGCGTATTTTAATCAAATCGTTTTTTATTATAGCTACTCAGATTCATTTTTTTTTGAACTAAAATCTTCATTTTTACTTTGGATGTACTATAAGAATCCCAATATATACTATAAAAAACGACATTCATGAACAAAAAAAAGCCTCACATTTCTGTAAGGCTTTATTTCTCTAGCGCTCTCTCCTGGGCTCGAACCAGGGACCCTCTGATTAACAGAGGTTAAAAGGGCAATATTATAGTCTGACAGCCAGCAGTTTATCTATTTGTTAATATGCAAAAGTAAGCATTTTTTAGCATTTATGCACCTATTAAGTGTACTTACACTTAAAGTATTATTTTATCTTTTCCAGTTTTCTAAATTGCTTGTTTGTGTCTCTCCAAACATCTTTGAATTTTGGTAGCGATTTCATTTGGTGACTTAAATTTTTATCCCAACCCATTTCAAATGTCTTCTCTTTAGCCGATACTTTTTGGATAAACTCGGATGGATTTTGATTTTTATGTTCGGCTTTCCGTTGAAACTCATAATAGACATCTTGTAGTTCTATGCCTTCATTATTAGTTAAGTATTCGAAATCATATAAATCTCTAGGTATGGTTCTTCCCATTAGAGCAGCCATTTTTTCAATAACAACCTCCTCTAACTTGTAGGATTGAACTTTAAAAGTTTCAGATTCTTCTTCTAAATCTGAATATTGATGAATTACAATTCCTTGGTGAATATCAAATTCAAGTTTCTCTCCTCTAGTTATATCCATTTTCACATGGTCACCATTACCACCAAGAGGACCAACATAATCAATATAAAATTTAATACTTCCAGATGTTTCATGAACATCTTTTGAGGAATCTGGGATTGAAATATCAATGTTTGCAACATCCTTGATTTCTCTAAAAATACGGTTGAATGCTAAATAGATTTCATTATCTAAAATATTCGCTTCCATATCTGGATGAATTGTAAAATCCATGTCCTCTGAATAGCGATAATCTTCGAAGTATATCTTTTTTAAACAAGTACCACCTTTAAATATAATTGCCTTTTTAAGAAACTCATCGTTAGAAATACCCCATAAAATCCAAGAAATAATATAATCCTTTTCGATTTGTTGTGGTCGAACACCTTCTTTATTGGCAATCTTACTGAGTTCACTCGGTTTTATCATGAGTATATTGCGTTTTTAATTGTTAGGACATCCATGTTGATTTTCAGTCCAAATTTTGAATTGTATTTTCCCTCATTTGGAGCGGATGTGTCTAATAAAGAATAATTACTAACGAGTTTAGTCATCATTGATTCATGGTCAATCGTCCAATTTATACTTAATAAGTTACAAAGAAACAAATATCTTTTGATAGCTGCATTACTATCATTTTGAATCAAGTATTCAATCAGTAATTCCAGATTAACTTTTTCTCGTGTTTCATAAATTGCTTTGGCTATCTCTACAATACCTCCACATAAATGAGGTTTTGTTAAAGCATCCACCAGTGTTTTTTCAAGATTACTAACCATAACTTTATCATGCTTGTTAATCCAAGTATTTTTGAATCCAAAAAAACGTGTTTTAGTATGCGTGACAAATTGAAATTCTACACCTTTAATTTTAAGTTTAGATGGTTTAATCTGTGAATCTGTCACAATGATTTCATTCAAGCTAGGTTGGGTTATTAAACCATGAATTTGCATAGCAGAGTAATAACCAATGTAATATTTTTTTCCTTTTACAAGTTCTTTTGCTACTACATGCCAATCTGGAATATAGGTTGATGCATCTGAATCAATAGGGACAATAAAATAGATGTCTCTTCTTAATTTAATCAGCATTCCTTTTCGAACCATATTTGAAAGAACATTAGATAGATATTGTCTTTCAGTAGTTGGAAATTTCTCAATAACATCCGCAAAATGAAAGCAATCTTGACCATCATTAGAGAATGATTTTAGGATATTCCAATTAAGAGTATTTGTAATTGCTACATTCATTATCTTTTTATTACTAATTAATGATTTATACAAAGATAATAAATGTATTTATTTTTACATAAATTATCTATTTATAATTTTTTTAACTATATAAATCGCTAATAATTGTAATTACTAGTCTTTATGGACCTCTATAAGCTTACAAATCATCAATATAATTCAATATCAATGTTAAAAGAATATAATAAATCGGTAACATTTTTCGTTGACTTCAAAAACAACATTAATTTAGATTATTGAAATCAATGAAATGAATATGACAGAATTTCTTTTTAGACATGAAAACTACATCAAACATGATGACCTTAAAGAATTTGAAGAGGTAATGATGGAATTTGATTTTATGCCAGAGACTATTGTAGATTTAAAAGATTTCGGAATTACATTTTTTTTCCTCCTTAATTTAACTGAAAAAGCACCAAATTTTATTCAAGCCTATGAGTATGCTTTAAAAATGCTTTCAAATACAGAAACAAAAGATACAATAGTAGCTATTACAAAAGATTTTGAAAGTAAAATGTTTGCTGCTTGTTTCCGAGTTGCTGAAATGGAAGATATATTCAATAAACAAGTGCCATGGAGTTGGCATGAAAACCGCCCTTTGATTAGAGGTTTATATCGATGTGGTGAAAGTATGTGGCAGAATAATGAATTTGAAAAAGCAAATGAACTATTTTCCAAAATTTTCAATACCAATAAAAATGATAATATTGGTGCTCGATATTCAGTTAAAGCAACTGCTGAAAAAATGACCTATAACAATTTTGAAAAACAATTTACAATTCTTCATGAAGATGGAAGTTCCTTCTACAATTCAGAAGAACTCTGTAAATGGTTTGGTAAAGAATAATATTATTTTACAATCAGTAAAACGCAATCAAGACAATTGCTGAATCTTTAATCGGATTTCAGCAATTTCTTTTTCTAACCTTTTCTTCCTCAACTTAATTTCCAATCGTTCTCGCTCATCTGGAGTTCTTGCAATTGTGATTTGTTGTGATATAATGTGAATCTGTTGGTCATATTCTTGTGGCGTCATACTCTCGTTTTAATGATAAATATCTCATCAAATAACCAAACATCTAACTTTTTCAAAATAATTCGTTAAATCGAGGCTAATACTCACACATAGCATTATGTTAATGATTATAAAGCTATGATTATGTTTAAAATCAAAAGAATAAAAGTTTGCTAATCATGGTGCAAATGGAACAAATAAAATAGCCGAAAATCCAAAAAAATATTTTTTGGGAAATGGACCTACAAAATTGTAAGCCCATTTTTATGGAAAATTTTAAAAGCCTATTCAAGTGCTGTATTTTACAACTTAGAAATATTGAACACGTTAGGGGGGTAACGATTGATTATCAATACAAAACCTCATCGAGTCCCCCTTAAATTAAATAGGTTTAATTTCAAACTCACAATTTCCAATCTTTGAATGAAGATTTTGATACATTGGAAGATTAGGAAGGAAAATAGCATCATGTAAGCGTATAGCATTTTCATCTAATCTATTCCATTCCTTGAAATCTTTTATTACTTGTTCTTCTTTCTTGGTCATTTCTCTGTAAAATCCACCTTTTTCTTTTGACGTAATTTGGATAATTTTTTGGATTTGTTCATTTGAATAGCCACAAATCCTAAAAAAAGCTCTCGCCTCAATTGTGTTTCTTCTGTAATCATTTAGCATCGAGTTGTAAAGTGTTTTTGCTTGACTTCTATCTACTTTTTTATTTTTCATTATGTTTCCATATACATCTAGAGCAATGTTGCTTCCAACCATAACATCCAAAAATGTAGCAAATGCACTTTTTATGTCACACTGTAACATTTGATAAGGTGTATATCCTCGCAATTGTCTTGTAGTTTTGGTTGCTGGATTAAATACACGATTGTCACTTCTTGTAGTTTTGAATCCAAATATATGACCAGCACAAGAAATTGAAAGGAGAGAAAGAATATAGTATTTATGTCTTTCAACTTGTTTTCTAATACTATAGGTATTCATTTTGATTGTATTGCGAATTCCGTGTTTACATTCTATCAAAGATGATTTTATGTTTGCCGCTTTATCCATAATTTGATTTATTTCTTCTTGATTATAGTGCTCAAATCCATCTAGTTTTCTTAATTTTTTCACTATTTTTCTATTCGTATTTCTGAAAACTTCACTTGATTTTAATTGATTAGCAAACTCCTTGGATAATTTATGTAGTTTTTCTTTATCATCACTTATTATCAAAGCCTCTACTTCAATTCCAGATATATCAGAAAGAGCTTTGATATAATCATCAATTAAACATTCACTTACAGAACTGAAGCCATGAACTATTCTTTCTGTATTGGTTGAATACTGACCATTTTCCACAAGATTTATTG
>CANGOF010000067.1 GCA_947455515.1 Flavobacteriia bacterium | reverse complement strand
TCAATATCAGGGTATAACATAGGTAAGTTTACACCGAAAGGTTTTTTTGTTGCGTTTTTGCAAGATAGTATCTGTTGTTCTAAAATTTCAGGATACATTGATCCTGCTCCTAATATTCCCAAACCTCCAGCATTACTCACTGCGGAAGCCAATTCCCATCCTGAACACCAAATCATACCTGCCTGTATAATCGGATATTGAATATTTAATAAAGAACAAATGCGATTTTTCATTATTTTAATTTGATCAAACTACTAAATTACTAAAGAGATTGTAAACGTTTTCGGAAGTATAAATAAGTTTTGGGGATGTAGATTGTGTATAACATAGAATACTTGTACTTTTGGTTTGAAAAATCACATAAAATGAAAATTAAATCTTGGATTTCTGCTTTCCGCTTAAGAACACTTCCTTTATCCCTTTCCGGAATTATTTTAGGTTCATTCATCGCGAGAGAACATGGGTATTGGGATCCTTCTATTTTTTTCTTTGCACTTTTGACAACGCTTTTTTTTCAGGTCTTATCCAATTTAGCTAATGATTTGGGTGATTCTCAAAAAGGAACAGATAATGAACAAAGGATTGGGCCAATGAGGGCGGTGCAATCAGGGGTAATTTCTCAAAAAGAAATGAAAAAAGCAGTTATTGTTTTTAGTTTACTTTCTTTGTTTTCTGCATCTTATCTAATTAAATTAAGTTCTTTAGGAATGAATAAAGAGATGATAAGTATTTATGGAATCTTAGCTATTTTATCCATCCTTGCAGCAATTACCTATACCGTTGGGAAACGTGCTTACGGTTATAATGGTTTTGGCGATGTTTTTGTTTTTATATTTTTTGGATTAGTGAGTGTTTTAGGTAGTTATACGCTTTACACAAAGCATTTAGATTGGGAAGTAGTTTTCCCAGCGATAACTATTGGTATGCTAAGTACGGCTGTCTTAAATTTGAATAACATGCGAGATCGTATTAATGATGCTAATGCAGGGAAAATAACAGTTGTAGTGAAATTAGGAAAAGAAAAAGCAAAAAAATACCATTTGTTTTTGGTAATTATAGCAATTGTATCGTTGATTTTTTCAGTTAGCCACTTTGGGTTTTTACAATATGTTTTCTTATTACCAGTTGTTTTGTTAGCAGCACATTTAAAGAAAGTACTAACCACACAAGACGAAAAAGACTTTGATCCAGAACTGAAAAAAGTCGCATTAACCACTTTTGGGATTTCCATTATCTACTTAATTATTTCCATTATTTAAATCCATTACTAATCTATAACGCATAATTCATAATTCAAAAATGCTTTTCAAAGCTACATTCGAAAAACAAACTTTTATCTTTAGAAATCCAAGCGGAACCTCGCGTGGTGTTTTAACGGAGAAACACGCTTGGTTTATAGCTTTAACCTTAGAGGAAAATCTTTCATTAAATTATAATCCATCTATTGGGGAATGCTCAGTAATATCTGGTCTCTCTCCTGATTTTACGGATTTCGATTCTTATGAGAAAAAATTGGATGAGGTTTGTCAAAACATAAATTATTATGTTGAACATTTAGCCGAATTAACAGCTTTTCCTTCTATTTTATTTGGAGTAGAAACAGCGTTGTTAGATTTTAAAAGTAAGAAGCAAGGGATTTTATTTGACACTCCTTTTAGTAGAGGAGAGGTAGGTATTCCAATTAATGGTTTGATTTGGATGGGTTCTAAAGAATTTATGTTACAACAGATAGAAGAAAAATTAAATGCTGGTTTTTCTTGTTTGAAAATGAAAATTGGAGCAATAGACTTTATTACAGAATTAGAAATTATTGCTTCAATTCGAGAAGGATATAGTGAAAATGAAATTGAACTGCGCGTTGATGCTAATGGCGCTTTTCTTGCAACGGAGGCTTTACCAAAGTTAGAAAAATTAGCAAAGTTCGGTTTGCATTCCATAGAACAACCCATTAAAGCTGGTCAATGGGAAGCGATGGCGAATTTATGTGCAACAACACCTTTGCCAATTGCGTTAGATGAGGAGTTGATTGGGGTTGTTGGAAAAGCGAATAGAATTACATTATTAGAAAGTATCAATCCACAATACATTATTTTAAAACCAAGTTTACATGGAGGAATAAATGGTGCTACGGAATGGATTACAATTGCAAATGAAAGAGGTATACCCTGGTGGGTGACTTCAGCATTAGAGTCAAATGTTGGACTCAATTGCATTGCTCAGTTTACATCTACTTTTGATAATTCGCTACCGCAAGGATTGGGGACAGGTGGGTTATATGAAAATAACACATCCAGTAATTTGTTCATACGTAAAGGTTTTATTTGGAATAATTTCACATAAGTTATTCGCTTTTCTTTTTTCATCTTTTTTTGGTAAATTTGGCAACCTTGGACTATTTATTAAGTCTAATAATAAATAAAGAATTATTTCGATGAGAAGATTGAGAATTTGCCTGATATTAGCATTATCTATTTTAATTAAATTAAGTTCATTAGCCCAATGTACTTGTACAGATGTTACTGCAGCAGCTAATCCTTGCCCACCAGTTGCAACGTTATATTCCGATGTAAATGCCGCATCAAGTGCTCCACAGGTAAAGACAACTTTTACTGCCGTGCCCTTTGCAGTTTCAGGAACTTCTTACGTTTATTGCACTAAATATACTATTCCTGCTGGTGTAACTAAAATAGGTGTTTTAAATTACATGGGGACTCCAAATGTAACTACTTTTAATCGTGGAAATTGGCAAGCTTTTGATGTTTCTGGTTGTTCTTCTCCAATAGCCGGCACAACAGCAACTTCACCTTCCGGAGGAGCAGCAGAATTTACAGTGACACCAGGCTCGACGTATAAATTTTGTGTAACTGTAGATATATCAGCAAATTTTACTAATGGAACAATTACAAGTTCTGAATTCTACATGTACAATGCGACTACTACCACTCCTCCATCTACTTGTTCTGCAAACCCAGGAACATTTAATGGTAAGATTAATGGTGCAGCAGTTGCTGGAAACGTTTTTAATTTAGCTTCAGGCGATAAGTTGGATTTGGCATCAAACAATGATTTTGTTCTTCCCCCTGCTGCTGGTACGGATGCTGCTGGTTTAGGATATGCAATATTTACTTGTGATCCATCAACCATGGATTTAACTAATAAAGCGAGTTATTCTAAAACGACGCAGCCATGTTTTGGAGGTTTTCAATATAGTGGATCTTACACGGATATAAATGATGGAACAATGACAAATTCTGGAGGAGTTCAACTTGGAGGTATAACTACTTTTTGGATGGTGCCGATTACTTTTGATGATGCTTGTTCCCCAGTAAAATCTACTGCAAGTTGTAAAACTGGAGATAACAGTATTGGGATAGATATAAATGGAGATGATTGTTTTAAAACGGGTACTCCCATACAAATTAATTACACTCCTCCACCAACTTGTTCCTCTTGTGGTTCAGCAACATGTAAAGTAGTTGTTTCTAATGGAGCAACCTTGGCTGCCGCAAGAGCTCAATCCACGACGGACATTGCTGTGCAAGTAAACAGTGCTTCTGCACCAGCTTTAGGAAATGTTATTAATTTAAAGGATGATGGACAATCAGTTACTGTTTGTGTACCTGTAACCGTTCCAGCTGATGCAACGTCTTTAGGATTTAAACATGGATTTTATAAGCCAAATGGTGGTTGTACATTGTCAGATCCGGACATTACTCGTTCTTACACATTGGTTCCTGCTGGTTGTTCTTCTCCTGCAATTAATCCTAAAACTGCAAACGGAAGTAATGTTGGCAGTGGGTTTAATCCTGAATGGGATGTTGTAAAAACTGGAGCAGCAGCGGGTAAAATACTTCCTGGAAATTATATATTTTGTTACACCATGTCAATTGCTTCTGGTTCTATGTGTTCAAGTGTTCCAAATTTGGTGTTAGGATATTATACAAATGGTACGCTATGTGCTGCAGATAACGGAACATCTACAGTTAAAATCAATGGTACAACACCTCCTGCTTCTAAAAACCCTGCTAAAAACGAATATATTTTATGTTATAATGATGTGTTCGATGTAACAACTACTGGTGCTACACCAAGTGTAGACTATGGTATTTTTGTTTCTGCACCTACAAGCAATGATGTTGTCACGCAAAATAAGACTTCTTTTACTACAAATTATTTTTTCAACACCTTAAATACCATGTCAGAGACTTCTAAAGGAGACGCAAGTGGAATTTTTACTTATATCAAAAGTCTATCAGGAGTTCCTAATACTATAACAAAAAACACTATTTGGTGGGCACCAATTACAACTGCTACTGCAGGTAGTTTATCAGACTCCAATTGTTATAATATGGATTATGTAAATGAGGCATATAAAGTAACCTATTTGAATGACATAACAATTACAAAAAATGAAATTTGTGCTTCCTCAAAAGTGACATTGACTATAACAGGAGGTTCTCCTGAATATGTTACTGGTTCTAACTATACTATATCAACTAATAAAGGTACGTTAAGTGCAACTTCACTTTCTGCAAGTGGAGGAACAGTAGATTTGACAGGTTTGAACACGAATGATGCCTATACAATTACTGTAACTGATGGTGTGGGGTGTACAAAAACGTTTAATGGCACCTATACTTGTGCGTGTACAGCCCCTACAATTACTGGTTTAACAGAATTATGTGTAGGAGGTACATTAACGCTTACAGGTTCAGGAACTTTAGCTGCAATTACTCCTTGGGTTGCACAAAACACGAAAGCAACAATTTCTGGGACTGGTCAAATGATTACAATTACTGGGGTAACCGCAGGAACTTGTGATATTACCTATAAAGACAATAATGGTTGTTCCAAAACTGTGACGATAACCATAAATGGTAATCCAACTTTGACGGCTAATCCAACTTCTTTTTTGGTTGGAGCGACATCTACAATTACAGTTTCAGGTGGAACAGGTACAGTTGCATCATTGAACCCTTGGGTGTCAACTTTAACTGCAAATGCTTCAGTTGTAGGTGCTGGTCAGAGTGCTACTGTAACTGGTGTTTCTGCTGGAAATTCGAATATAATTTATACAGATAATAAAGGTTGTGATGACACAGTTCAAGTAACTGTAACTATACCTGGTTGTAAAACAATAAATAATCCTTCGGCTGCCCAAGTTCTTTGTCAAGGATCAGATCCATCGCCTTTTACAGTTTCTACTACTGAAATTGCAGCAAATGGTATTAATTATATTGTTTATCCTGCGGCAACTAAACCTGCAAATGTAGCAGCTATTTATAGTGGAGTAGGTGGGATTTCCTTGTCGAAAGTTACACCAGCAACAGGTACAGCTACCTTAGATTTACCTGCTTTAGGTACTGCTGGTTCATTACCTGTTGTAATTGCAGGAGATTATTATGTTTATGCAATATTGGATCCAGTTCCCAATGACGTAAATTGTAGGCCATATGCTGAAATTAAAGTTACGATTAAAGATAGTGTAGTACCAGTTGTTACTGCTACTCCAGTTGTAGGTGATTCTACAGTGTTTAGTTGGAGCAATAATCCAGCAGCCTCAAAATGGGGAGTTCAAGGCGCAATTGGATTAGCAAATACTCCTCCTACTTTTGTAAATTTAGGTTCAATTGCTAATGCAGCTGGAGGAGCTCTAAACAAACATACAACACCTGGTATTCCTCTTGGTCAAACAGCACATATTAAAATTACACCTCAAGATAATACTGGTGTTCAATTGGCATGCTCAAATACTGCTGGAGCTTCAATTACGAATCCGAATTGTACAAAACCGATTCCTCTTGCTCTAACTGCACCAAGTGCCGTATGTGAAGGAACGTCAATTAATGTGATAGGAGGATTAAATGCAACATCTGTTTTGGCAAACTTTAAATGGAGAATTACATTAGATGGTACGAATTGGACTGATGTGTCAGGTCCAGACTACGATGTAACAACGGTTCCTTCAACCTTTACTGTACCTGTTTCTAAAATTTCCATGAAAAATGCGAAAGTTAAATTAATTGTAACCGACCAAGCTACCGGGGCCTGTAAAGATTCTACTTTAGCTGTTCCTTTAACAATTAATGAATTGCCAAATGCTTCGCTTTCTATTAATCCAGATCCAGCTGTTCTTTGTGTTGGAGCTAACCAAGTTATTACTGTAACATTCATTGGAAACAAAGGAAATGCACCGTATGTATTCGATTATACTTTAGATGGAGCTGTTAAGAAAGACTCTTCATTAGTTGGTTCAAGTGTATTGACCTATGATTTTAATACAGATAAACAAATTGTCGATTCTACTTTTATTTTAACAAAAGTCACGGATAAATTTGGTTGCTCAAAAGTAATAAACACTAATAATACAGTTAAAATGCAGGTTATACCAGCTCCTCAACCTGTCTTTACTGCAGATCAAACAGTTGGTTGTTTTCCTTTTACGGTTATTTTCACTGACAAATCAGCATCTTTAAACACAAAAGTGGAATGGGACTTTGGAGATGGAAGTCCTGTATCAACAGATCTTGGTTTTACTAAGTACACATTCAAAAAAGCAGGAGATTATTCAATTTCATTTAAATCTATAATGAATGGTTGTTCAGACACCATGTTTAAAACAAATTACATTCATGTAAAAGATAGACCAACAGCTCAGTTTTCTCCAAAAAAGACAAACATTAGTATGATTGAGCCAGTAGTTAATTTCATTAATTCTTCCTCTAATAATGCGGTTTCTTTTAAATGGGTGTTTGGAGATGGAAGTCCAATATCAATGGATAAAAATCCGATGCATACATTCATCGGACAGGGTTCAAATGATTTACCAGCACCAGGAAAATACAAAGTGGAATTGTATGCTTATGTTAATCAAGATTGTTGGGACTCAACAAGCACAACCATAACAATTGATGACGAACAAATCTATTATATTCCGAATACCTTTACTCCAAATGGCGATGAGAAAAACAATGATTTTCAACCAGTGTTTACAAGTGGATTTGATGCACAGAACTATCATTTCTCTATTTTTAATCGATGGGGTGAATTAGTATTTGAATCAAATAATCCTGCAATTGGTTGGGATGGTACTTACGGAAATAAAATTGTCATGAACGGAACATTTACTTGGAAACTTCAGTTTAAAGAAAAAATGACCGAGAAAGAACATTACCTCACGGGACATGTTAACTTAATTAAATAATTTGAGGCTGTCTGAAAGGACAGCCTTTTCTTTTACAAAGTAAGATGATTGAATCTAAACCGTTAAAAATACTAAATGCTTCCGCTGGAAGTGGTAAAACATATAACCTTGTTCAGAAATACCTAAAATTGATTTTATCACATTCTGGAGATAAAAATTTTAGTTCTGTAATGGCTATGACTTTTACTAACAAAGCGGCTTTCGAAATGAAACAGAGAATATTAGATGCGCTTGATGAAATTGCAAGTCTAAATTCGATTGAAGGGAAAAGAAAATCAAAAGCACTTCAAAAGATAGAACATTTAAAAAAAGAACTTAATTGTTCACAAAATGAAGTGGTAGATAGAGCGACGAATACCCTGAAACAAATCCTTCATCAATTTGAAGATTTTCATGTAATGACGATCGATAAATTTAATTTGCGTTTAATTCGTTCGTTTTCTAAAGAGCTGGATTTGCCAATCGATTCTAAAATTGTACTTAATGAAGATGAGGTGCTGAATGAAATTATAGAAAAATTAATGGATAGTATTGATGAAAAAAGTAATAATACTATTTCTAATCTAATAATTAACTATTCAAAAGAGAAACTCGAAGAGGAAGAAACTTGGAATTTTCAAACACAATTACGAGCTTTTGCTACAATACTTACAAATGAAAAATATTTTGACCAATTAGAATTGTTGTTAAATAATGATTATTCTACAAATGCTTTAGCAACATTAAAATCGGAAATAAAAGCGTTAGAGAAGAATTTGATGTTGAAAGCAAAAGAATTACATGATTTTTTCATAAAATTTAATGAAAAAGACTTACCAGGTGGAAGTAATGTTACAAAAGCTTTTGATAAATTATTAAGTGATAAATTATTTGAAGGTAAAGGTTTCGAAGAAGGTTTCTTCACAGAAGCAATGCTTAATTCGATAGAAAATGGAAATAAATCCAAGTCCTTTCCAGATGATTTAAAAGAAAAAAGTCTGCAATTCAACCATTTCTATAGAATAAAAGGGTCTATTTTTTTTTTAATGAAAGAAGCATATAAACATTTTTATAATATGGCGCTTCTTCAATGTATTTCAAAAGAGTTGGAAGGGGTTAGAGAAACAGATAAAATTCTCCGAATTTCAGAGTTTAATAAACTAATTTCGGATTTAATTCGAGATGAAAATGCACCTTTTATTTACGAAAGAATCGGAAATCGATTTAAACATTTCCTTTTAGATGAATTTCAAGACACCTCAAGATTACAATGGCAAAACATTGTTCCATTATTACATGAATCTCTTGGGAATAAAAATGAAAACCTTATTGTTGGAGATGCAAAACAATCCATTTATCGGTTTAAAAATGGATTAGCAGAACAGTTTGTTGCTTTGCCAGCATTATATAATCCGGAAAAAGATTCGAAAACAGAGCGTTTATCCCAGTATTTTATCGAGATGGGATCCAAAGAAGCTTTACAATCAAATTATCGATCCTTTAAAAATATTGTGCAATTTAATAATTGTTTTTTTGAAATAATAAAAAATGAAATTTCAGAAGAACACAAAGATTTTTATAACGACGTATTTCAAGAACCAAAAGGTAACGATGGTGGATATGTAGAAATAATTTCCAAAGAAGAAGTGGAAGACACAAAAGTATTGTGTATTAATCAGTTAGTATCCTGGGTCAGCCAATTAATAAATGAAGGATACGATTGCGGGGATATTTGTATACTTGGAAATACGAAAAAGGAGTGTAACAATTGGGCGATAGAGCTATCTAAAAAATATAAAGTTGTTTCTGACGATAGTTTGTTAGTTAATTCAGATCATTTTGTGAAATTATCTATCGCGTTTTTAAAATGGCGAGTGAATCCCAAAGGAGAGTTAGAAGCAAAAGTATTTTCTGAATTATATTTTTCTTGCTTTTCAAATCAAGACAAGTTTGATCAATCGAACTATTGGAAGTCCTATAACAATAAAGAAAATAAAATGGTAACTTATTTTGATTCTTCGCATTTTATTAGAGATGTGTTTGGTTCAGAAGAAAACTTTTATTTTAAATACGATAGTCTTTATATGTTAATTCAAGGCTTTTATAAAAAAATGAAATTGGGAGAATTATCCAACACCTATTTACATCATTTAGCAGATATGATGCACAACTTTGATATACTATTTGGACCAAATCTTGAAATGTTTATTGAAGAGTATGAGAAAAACGGGAAAAAAAGTGCAATTCAAATTCCAGAAAATAAAGATGCGCTTAAAATAATGACAGGACATAAATCAAAAGGATTAGAATTTCCAGTTGTGATTTTACCAAATGTTGATTTTTCAATTAATTCTACGAAAGCGAAATACCTCTTGGAAGATAGTGGTTTTTTTATTTATACAGGTTTGTCTAATTCCAGTCCTGTAAGAAGTGTTAAATTATTTACCCAACTGGAAAAATCACAAAACTTCATTGACAAATTGAACTTGTGTTATGTTATGATGACTCGTCCAGTTGAACGTCTTTATATTGGTAATTTTTTCCAAAAAAATAATTTTGGAAAAATAATAGATCAAACCATTAAAAATATTCCAACTAATTTTTGGAAAGCTAATGAAGATAAAAATGTTTTTAGTTATGGAGAGAAAATCAATAAAGTATTAAGAAGTTCAGAATTAGAAAATCTAAATAATTTTATTCCAGACGATTATTCAGATCATTTGTGGTTTCCAGATATTTCGCTTAATACAGATATTCTGTCTAATGAAAGCGATTTAAATGAGGCAAGAAGGTATGGTAATCAATTACATAGTTTACTTTCCGAGATTAATTCATTCTCAGAAATTGGTAATACTACAAAACTTTTTTTTGAAGAGGGTAAGATTGAATTTGAATTTATAGAGCAATTAGAAAAGGATTTGCAAAATATTTTTTCTACTTCTGTATACAGAGAATTGTTAGAAAACGCTAACAAAATATCCAACGAACAGACTATTTTGATAGGTCCTAACGAAGCAAAGAGACCCGATAAAATTATTTTTAAAGAACACGAAACATTTGTGATTGATTTTAAAACTGGTTTAGCGAACGCGCAAAATCTAAAACAAGTTTCATTGTATAAAAAAGTCTTAAATGAAATGAATTTCCCTAATGTGAAAGGATATTTATTTTACACAAAAGAACTGAAATTAGAAGAAGTATAATATGTTGTTTATTGGTGAAGTCGCTTTGTGACTAAACTTCATATTTTTTTTATACATTTGTTTATATACATTAGGGTTATGACATCAAACACGAGACTAACTACCGAAGATAAAGCACTCAAAATAAATCTGACAGCAGATATTTATGGTTGTTTTGCTGAAATTGGCGCAGGACAAGAAGTTGCTGCTAATTTTTTTAAAGCTGGAGGAAGTTCAGGAACGATTGCATATACCCAGTCTGCTTACGATATGAAAGTTTCAGATGCGATGTATGGCACAGCCTCTCGTTATGTTTGTGAAGACCGTTTAATGACTATGTTGGAAACGGAATACGAAACGATGAAATACCGTTTACCAGAAAAACAAAAAACTACTCGTTTTTTTGCTTTTTGCAATACTGTAGAATCTTTAAATTACCACAGAACAAATCAAGGGCAAGGTTGGATTGGTATTCGTTTTCAACGTGCGCTCGGAGAACAACCGAACGATGTAGTTTTGCATATCAATATGCATGATAATAATAATAGAAGTCAACAGTCAGCTTTAGGTATGCTTGGTGTGAATTTAATTCATGCATGTTTCTTTAGCTACGAAAATTTAGATGATTTTATTTCTGGTATTGTTAGCCGTTTGCCAAGAGAACGTATTGAAATTGATATGTTACGTGTGTCTGGACCAGCTTTTGAAGGGATAGATAATCGTGTTATCGCAATGAATTTAGTGAAAAGAGGGGTTACAGATGCAACAATGTTTGATCTTTGTGGTACGGTACTTCAACCTGCAACAGCATTATATAAGAAAAACATTCTCTTGATGCGAGGTCGTTTTAGACCAGTTACCAAAGTCCATATCGATATGATTGAACAAGGAACGACTCAATTTTTAAAGGAAAACGGAGTAAAAGAAGATAATGTTGCTGTCGTTTTTGAATTAACACTTAAAGATTTGACTGCCGACGGTAAAATTTCAGAAAAAGATTTTATTGATCGTGCTGAATTATTATGTTCGTTAGGATATACAGTGATGATTTCTAATTACTTGAAACATTATAAAATGATGGATTACCTTGCTACAATTGCAAGAGAGCAATTGATGGGGGTTATTCTTGGAGTTTATAATGTACACGCAATATTTGATGAGAGGTATTATGATAATTTAAGAGGTGGTATTTTAGAGGCATTTGGTCGTGGATTTGGCCATAATGTAAAAATGTTTGTTTATCCTGCTAATGATGTGGAAACAGGAGATTTATACACATTGGATAAATTAGAAATACCTGAAAAATTCAAAGGACTTCTTCAGTTTTTGAAAGAAAACAACAAAATTGAAGCAATCAAAAATTTTGACACCCATTTATTACATATTCTTTCGGACGACGTATTGTCTAAAATTAACGCTGGAGCTTCAAGTTGGGAAGAGGATGTACCAGAAGAAGTTGTAAAAGCCATAAAATTCTTTGAATTATTTGGCTATGTTAAACGTGAAGAAGTAATTACTCAATAAGCTTATTTCTATGGGGCAAATTAAAAATGCTTTAATTCGCTATCGTGTAATTGATAAAGCAATTCGAAACAAGTATAAACCTTTTCCTTCAAAAGCAGAATTAAGAAAATCGTGTGAAGATGCTCTCTTTGGTAATGATGAAGGGGAAAACATTTGTGACTCAACGATAGAAAAAGATTTATTCTTTTTGAGGATGGAACACGATGCTCCGATTAAATATAGTAAAAGGCATGGTGGGTATTATTATAGTTCTGATTCTTTTTCATTAGATGATATTCCTTTAACTGAAGAGGATATGGATGCAATTCGTTTTGCAGCAAATACCCTTTCTCAATTTAAAGATGTTGAAATGTTTAAGCAATTCGGTTTCGCAATTGATAAAATTGTTGAAAAAGTTGCGATATCCAACGATCCATATATCGATGAATCAAATACATTCGTGCAATTTGAAGCAGCTCATTCAGTTAAAGGCAATGAATATTTATCGATTTTATTGAGTGGAATTAGACAGAAAAAATACACCTATTTTGAATATGCGAGTTTTATTTCGGATAAAAAGAAGTCACGTAAGGTGGTTCCTTTATTGTTAAAAGAATACAGAAACCGTTGGTATTTAATTTGTTTTGACTGTATCAAGGAAGCGATTATTACGTATGCATTAGAACGCATGGAAAATGTAGAGGTTTCAGATGTTGTAAGTACAGAATCTATCACTTTTGATAACGATAAGTTCTTTCAAAATGCAATTGGAATTACTGTGAATAATTCTAATCCAGAATTAGTAGTCTTTAAAGCTGATAATGTTGCGTCTAAATATATTGATTCACAGCCTTTCCATTCATCTCAACAAATAATCAAAGAAGGTAAAAACAAAACTACTTTTTCATTGCAAGTTATTATTTCGGAAGAATTAATAAGAACATTTATGAGTTATGGTGGAGAATTGGAAATTATTGAGCCAGAATTATTGAGAAACACGATTAAAAAACGTATCGTTGATATGAGCGAACGTTATGATATATAATCTCTACAAATAAATAAATTAATTAATCATGACAATTCTAAAATCGTTGGACAATTGTGTTTTGACACTGAAATTAAATAGACCTGCTGTTTTTAATTCGTTCAATAAAGAAATGGCTTTATTATTACAGGAAGAATTGAAAGCGGCAGCGAATAATGAGAAAGTAAGAGCAATAATTCTTACTGGAGAAGGAAAAGCATTTTGTGCAGGTCAAGATCTTGCAGAAGCAACTTCATCGGACGGTCCTACTTTACAATCTATAGTAAAGGATCATTATAATCCTATAATTGAATTAATTCGTACAATCGAAAAACCAGTAATTGCTGCTGTAAATGGTGTGGCGGCAGGTGCAGGCGCAAACATCGCTTTGGCTTGTGATATAACAATTGCGAAAGAATCAGCAAGTTTTATCCAGGCTTTCTCAAAAATTGGTTTAATTCCTGATTCAGGAGGAACTTTTTTCTTGCCTCGAATTATTGGAATGCAGAAAGCCGCGGCTTTGATGATGACAGGGGATAAAGTATCTGCAAAACAGGCCGAAGCTATGAATTTAATCTATAAGGCTACTTCGGATGAAACTTTTGAAGAAGAATTAAATTCGTTTGCTTTACAATTAGCTAAAATGCCAACAAAAGGATTGGGGTTAACAAAAAAAGCTTTAAACGCTTCTTTTTCAAATGACTTAACTGCTCAACTTGCTCTTGAAGAAGAGTTGCAAACCCAAGCTGGACAAACTCATGATTTTAAAGAAGGAGTTACTGCTTTCTTAGAAAAAAGAGCACCAATTTTTAAAGGTAAATAATTAACAATGAAAATTGGAGTAATAGGTGCGGGCACCATGGGAATTGGTATTGCACAAGTAGCAGCACAAAATCACAACCAAGTTGTCCTTATAGATACAAATCAAGAGGTGCTGAATAAGGCGCAAAAAGGATTAGAAAATACACTAAACAAATTATTGGAAAAGCAAAAGATTTCTGAAGATCAAAAATCAAAAACTCTGAATAATATTTCTTTTACTTCTGAATATTCTGAACTTAATGGTTCTTCACTAGTAATAGAAGCTATTATTGAGAACTTAACTGTAAAGCACGCTGTTTTTTCCCAAATTGAATCTGTAGTTTCAAACGATTGCATTATAGCTTCCAATACTTCTTCATTATCTATTGCTTCGATTGGTTCAGTTTTGAAAAATGCAAGCAGGGTAGTAGGGATTCATTTCTTCAATCCTGCACCTTTAATGGCATTAGTAGAAATCATACCCGCTGTACAAACTTCCGATGAGGTATTGCAAAAATCTAAAAAAATTATTGATTTATGGGGTAAAAAAGCAGTAATTGTAAAAGACACTCCAGGTTTTATTGTAAATCGTGTTGCAAGACCATTTTATGGCGAAGCATTACGTATTTACGAAGAAGGAATAGCAGATTTTGCAACAATTGATTGGGCAATGACAGAATTTGGAGGTTTCCGTATGGGCCCTTTTACTCTAATGGATTATATAGGTAACGATATCAATTATACAGTAACTGAAACAGTATTTGAAGCGTTTTATTTTGACTCCCGTTTTAAACCATCTTTTACGCAAAAAAGACATAAAGAAGCTGGTTATTTTGGAAGGAAATCTGGAAAAGGTTATTATGATTATTCGGAAGGTGCTAATCAACCATTACCAATTAAGGATGAAAAAATCGGGAAGTATATATTTGAGAGAATATTAGTAATGCTTATTAACGAAGCTTTTGATGCTTTATATATGAATGTAGCTTCTAAAGAAGACATCGATATTGCAATGCAATTTGGTGTAAATTATCCTAAAGGTTTATTGTTTTGGGCTGAAGAAATTGGTTTAAATGTTGTTTTAAATAAATTAAATAGTTTATTTGAATTATTTGGTGAAGATAGATATCGACCTAATCCATTGTTAAAGCATTTGGTTAGTACAAATAGTAATTCGATTAACAAATTAAAAATACTTTCGTTCTAAATTAAAAAAAAATAGTAGGAAGGGTTTAGTACATTACTAAACCCTTTTTTTTATATTTATAAATATAAAACGACAGTATGAAACGAATAGCCTTATTAACATCCGGTGGCGATAGTCCAGGTATGAATGCAGCAATTAGAGCAATAGTTAAAACTTGTTTGTTTTATAATATTGTTCCCGTTGGTATTCGTGACGGATATAAAGGAATGGTGAATAATGACATGTTTGATATGGCTTATTCAGATGTGGATAATATCATACATACCGGAGGCACCATTATGGGGTCTTCTCGATGTCTAAAGTTTAAAGAAAAAGAAACACGTCTCATTGCAATAAAAAATTTAAATGAAAACAAAATTGATGGTCTAGTTGTTATCGGTGGTGATGGTACTTTTACAGGTGCAACTATTTTATCATCTGAAATGGGAATACCTGTAATTGGAATTCCAGGTACAATTGATAATGACATATATGGTACTGATCATACTATTGGGTATGATACAGCTTTGAATACCGTAATAAGTGCAGTTGATAAAATTAGAGATACTGCTTCAAGTCATCATCGTATCTTTTTTATAGAGGTAATGGGAAGGCATGCTGGATTCATTGCTATCAATGCTGCAGTTGCCAGTGGAGCAGAAAGTGTTTTGATTCCTGAAGAGGTGCCTGACTTGAATAAATTGGTTGCGCAAATTCAACATCAAAATAAAGGAAAACGTAGTAGTATAATAATTGTTGCAGAAGGCGAACAAGAAGGAGGGAGTTTAGAATTGATAAATAAGGTTTCTCCAATGTTGGAAGGATTTGATTTACGACCGACTGTTTTGGGGCATATTCAACGAGGAGGTAGTCCTTCTGCATTCGATCGAATATTAGCTACTCGTATGGGCGCTTACGCAGTTGAACTTCTTTTGGATGGTCAAAATGGATTAATGATTGGTTCTTCAGGAGAAAATTTAATCACTACTGCACTTGAAACTGCAATGAAATTAAATAATACTCCAGATTTAGATCGTTTAGTTTTGCTAAAAAAAATGCTTACAAGGTTCTGAAAGGTTTAATTTTACTTACTTTATTCAAATTAACTAAAATGTAAACGGTTTGATATCTGTATGTTAATAAATAATTAAATTATTATTTCAAAAAGTGATTGTTAATTCAAATAAGTACTCTATCTTTGCACCTCTCAACGGAGAAAAGGTTACACTTTTGAAATATTAGATTAAATAATAAAAAGAAATATTTTTTTAACATTTTGTTGTTTAATTAAAAATAATACATATCTTTGCACCCCGCAACACGATAGAGTGTTTGAGTTTTTCGAGACGGAGGTTTTGAGTAACGACAAAAGATTAGTTCTTTGACATATTAGGAAATAAGGAAACAGCGTAGAAATACAATAGAATGAGCTCAACAAAAATTCAACGTTTTATACAACGGAGAGTTTGATCCTGGCTCAGGATGAAC
>CANGOF010000066.1 GCA_947455515.1 Flavobacteriia bacterium | reverse complement strand
GCAGGTGGAACAGAGAGTTGCGATTGGGCCTCTATGTTGATGCGTATGTACATGATGTGGGGCCAAAAGAATGGGTATAAATTAAAAGAATTGAATTACCAAGAAGGAGATGTTGCAGGAATCAAGACGGTGACCATCGAATTTGAGGGAGATTTTGCTTTTGGCTATTTGAAAGGCGAAAATGGCGTTCACCGTTTGGTACGTATTTCTCCGTTTGACTCGAATGCCAAACGTCATACTTCTTTTGCATCCGTATACGTTTATCCATTGGTTGATGATACGATTGAAATCTATATAAATCCTGCAGACATTAGTTTTGAAACTATGCGTGCGAGTGGTGCTGGAGGACAAAATGTAAATAAAGTAGAGACGGCTGTACGGTTACGTCACGCACCATCTGGAATAATCATTGAAAACTCTGAGTCGCGCTCTCAGTTAGCAAATAAAGAGAAGGCGATGCAATTATTACGTTCTCAGTTGTATGAGTTAGAATTACGTGCTCGTATGGAAAAACGCAATGAAATTGAGGCGAACAAAAAGAAAATCGAATGGGGGTCTCAAATTCGTAACTACGTAATGCATCCGTACAAATTAGTGAAAGATGTTCGTACAGGTTATGAATCCGGAAATGTGGAAGCGATTATGGATGGTGAGATTAATGAATTCTTGAAGTCGTATTTAATGACGTATGGGAATTAAATTTTTATATGTAGGGATTTAGCATGCTACATCCCTACATATAAAAATTGCATCATCGAATAATAAATCCCAACACCATTTCGATAAATTCTTCTGGTTGTTCAGAATGCACCCAATGACCAGCATTTTCAATTGTTTCTAGGATTGCATCCGGGAATATTTCTTCGATTTCATCCCAATCTTCGTCTAAAATATAATTAGACATAGCGCCACGGATAAATAAGGTTGGTGTCCAGACTTCGATGTTAGGGATGGGAGCTAATATTTCTTCCATTTCACGTTCCAATACCTCTACATTCATTCTCCAAGCCAATTTTCCTTTTTCGAACCAGTATAGGTTTTTGAGTAAAAATTGTCGAACACCATAGGAATCCACAAACGGTTTCATCGCATTTTCCGCTTCTGAACGAGAAGTAAGAGTAGACAAATCCAATGATTTTATTCCTTTGATAATTTCATTGTGGTGCATTGGGTATTTTTTGATCCCTATATCTACCACTACCATTTTTTCTAAACGACTTGGATATTTTTGCGCATAATACATTGCTGTTTTCCCTCCCATTGAATGACCAATCAAGGTAAATTTATCGATGCCTAAATGGAGAATAAGTTCTTCTAAATCGTCTGCTAAGTGTTCGTAGGTAAAATCTTCCGACCAAGGGGAATGTCCATGATTACGCTGATCAACTAATATTACTCGGTAATATTCGCTCAATTTTTTAGCATGCGTTTGCCAATTATCGGAAGTTCCAAATAAACCATGTAGAATGATTAGTGGCTTACCTTCGCCAAGTTCTTTGTAATGGAGGAGCATTTTATCAAGTATTATAGGCACAAAGGTATAATTATCTAAAGAAGTTTAAAAACCATTATTATTTAGAATGATTCTAAAATACCACATTTATGGTATTGCTAACTATTTAGAATGATTCTAAATTTGTAGTCAAATAGTTTAATACGATTATGAAAAAAACAGGATTAATTTTTGCATTGATAATTAGTTCATTGCATTCGTTTTCACAAGTACTAACCCGTGAAGATTCTTTAGCTGCAGGATTAATACGTTCCAATGCAACCACAGTACTATCTGGTTATGGCAATGTAAATAATACTTCTAATCTAACGACAAAGAAAAACACGATCAATTTGGATCGATTGATTTTATTTGTAGGACATAAGTTTAACAATAAGATTTCCTTTTTTTCCGAATTAGAATTAGAGAACGCCAAACTAGCTCCTGGTAATGCGGATGGTGAATTTTCCGTAGAACAAGCATTTGTCAAGTTTAATTTGAATGATAACCATTACATCACAGGTGGTTTATTTATTCCAAGAATCGGAATTATCAATGAAAACCACTTACCAAATACCTTTAATAGTAATAACCGACCAATGGTGGAGACTATCGTAATTCCTTCTACTTGGAGAGAATTGGGTGTCAGTTACTATGGTTCAAGTAATCGTATACCAGGATTGAATTACACATTGGCTCTAGTAAATGGATTATCCAGTGCTAATTTTAAAAATGGTTCTGGAATTAAAGAAGGTCGCTACGAAGGGAGTAATGCTTCATCTGGTGCATTAGCAGTAACAGGATCTTTATTATATTACCGAGGATTTTTTAGAACGCAAGTTTCTGCATATTACGGTGGATCCAATGGAATAACACCACGTGAAGCAGATAGTTTACAATTAAACAAAGGAGTTTTTAGTTCTCCTGTTGGTTTGTTGGATTTCAATATACAATACCATGGACCTCGTTTTCAGTTTAAAGCACTTGCATGTTTAGTGTCTATTTCGGATGCAGCAAAAATTAATACCGCTTATGCAAACAATACTTCCAAACAAATGGTTGGTGCTTACCTGGAGGCTGGATATGATTTTTATAAAACAGAGGAAAAAACTGCTCGTATTTATTCGCGTTATGAATACATTAATTTGAATCATAAATTGGCTGAAAACAGTATAGAAAACACCACCTTAAAACAAAATTATATTACCTCTGGTATTTGCTTTCTTCCAGTAAAAGGAGTGATGTTGAAATTAGATTATACCTTTCGTTTAACTGGAGATATCAACCCAGCGTTGGTTGTGAATCCTTTTCCTAAAGGAATTCCATATTATACCCAACAACATATCCTAAATTTAGGATTGGCTTATTCTTTTTAATATGAAACATATAGTAAAAGTATTCGCAGGTTTGCTTGTCCTATTAGCGTGTAAAAAATCGACACCAACGGCGACATCTGTTGTTACTCAAGAAGAAGTAGTAACGTCATTGGCTACAAATGTGAATGTGGTAGCATATCAACAATTAGCAACAAGCAGCGATGCTTTGTATAATTCAGTGCTTGCGTTTTGTGTGAATCCTACCGATCAGAAATTAGAAGAATGTCGGCAATTGTGGAAAGAAACACGTGCAGTTTGGGAGAAAACAGAAGGATTTTTATATGGTCCTGTGGCAAATGATAATGTGGATCCTCGCATTGATACGTGGCCTGTTGATTACTTAGTATTGGATAGTGTTCTAAAGAGTTCGATTGTTTTTAATGAAATAAACATGAGTACTTTAGAAGATGCATTGAAAGGATTTCATCCAATGGAATATTTATTATTTGGTAAAAATGGCACTAAAAAAGCAAGTGAATTAACAGCACGTGAAAAAGAATACTTAACTGCTTTGTCCTTGAATGTTAAAAACTTAACAAGTCAGTTGGCAGCAAGTTGGGATGTAAATAAATCGGATAATTATTTTACCTATTTTACAAATCCATCAGCTGCTAACCCATATTATAAAACAACATTAGATATATATTTAGCGATAGTAAAAGGGATGATTGATATTTGTGATGAGGTGGCAAACGGTAAAATAGGAGTACCATTTTTAGCAAAAGACCCAACTTTGGAAGAATCCCCTTTTTCTGGAAATTCACTGGCAGATTTTACGAATAATCTTCTTAGTGTTCAATATGTTTTTCAAGGAAAATTTTTGAGTGATCATATAGGATTAGTAGATTTTGTTAAGAACAATAATTTGTCGCTATCTCAATCTATTAACACGAAGATTAATACCGCAATTTTAGCATTATCTAATGTGAAAGGTCCTTTTTCAGAGGCGATTATTCATCAACCCATTCAAGTGCAAAATGCTATTGAAGCAATCAATGATCTAAAAGGCGAATTAGAAGGTAAATTAATCCCATATATTCAATTGTATGTTAAATAAGATGCAGATTTTAATAGTTTTATTCGGGTTTATTTGGATAGTAAGTAGCTGTAAAAAAGAAGCTACAGTTACTAATTATGAAGAACAAGAATTGTTAGCTGGAGGTATTCAAACTGTTTTTGAAACAGGATCGGGTGCATATAGTCAAACCTTTCCTGTGAAACTTTCTTCCATTGCTATAGAAAATCACGACATTGGGGATGCGCTTTTTGAAACGACGTTTATTACTGCACCTGCACCAAAAAATGAGGGACTTGGTCCGTTATATAATGCGGTCGCATGTGCATCATGCCATAACAAAGATGGTCGTGGGAGTGCGCCAGAAGAAGGCGGCCATTCTACATCCTTATTTCTAAAAGTTGGAATACCAGGCGAGGATGCACATGGTGGTCCTCTGGAGTTACCAGGATTTGGAGTGCAAATTCAACCAAAAGCTACCTTTGGAAAACAAGGAGAAGCAGAGGTTAATGTTCATTACACTTATGAAAAAGGAACTTTTGAGGATGGTACAGCTTATGAGTTACGTCGACCAAGCTTTACCATAGATAATCCATATATACCACTTTCAGGGAATTACTTGTATTCCCCTCGTTTTTCACGTCCAGTTTTTGGTATGGGCTTATTGGAAGCAATAGCGGATGCTACTTTATTAATGAATGAAGATTTAAATGATTTTGATAACGATGGTATTTCAGGAAAAGCTAATTACGTTTGGAACATACAGGAACAAAAGATGACGATTGGCCGTTTAGGATGGAAGGCAGGAGTACCAACGGTATTGCAACAAGTTGCAGCAGCATTTAATCAAGATATTGGATTGACAAATTTCATTTTTCCGTATGAAAATTCTATTAATCAAATTCAATCTGAAAAACAAAACAATCGGGTTGAATTATCCGACAGTTTGTTATACGCCTCCGCCATGTACATTCGCACTTTGGCTGTCCCTGCACGACGAAATGTACAAGATCCAGAAGTAATTCGTGGAAAACAACTATTTACTGATGCTGCTTGTGTGAAATGTCATATTCCCAAACATAAAACGAAAGTAAATATGGTATTTCCAGCTTTATCTAACCAGACTATTTATCCTTATACCGATTTATTATTACACGATATGGGACCAAATTTAGCAGATAATAGACCTGAATATTTAGCTGAAGGCGTTGAATGGCGTACACCACCATTATGGGGTATAGGACTTTCACAAGCTGTAAATAATCATTCTCACTTTTTACATGATGGTAGAGCACGAAATATAAGTGAAGCCATCTTATGGCATGGTGGAGAAGCTTCTCAATCAAAAATTCTTTATAAAAAAATGAGTATTTCTGATCGTAAAGCTTTGTTAAGATTTTTGAACTCGTTGTAACGATTAATTATTTAGTTTTCCTTGTGCTATCCATTTAGAGAAAACAACAATTTTATCCGCTGACCACTTTCCAGAAGGAGGCATTATTCCAGCGTTAATAGCACTTATAGAGCTACTGGCAAATTTTGACACATTTGCATAAGAACTAAGGTTGACTCCAGCACTTGTATTAGCATTGTTGTGACAGCTTGTACACTCTTGACTCATTAAGGGAGCAATATCATTTTTGTACGAAATAGTCTTTGTTGTATCCAACGTTGTAGTTGTAGGGTTCGAAGTAGTAGTAGAAGTAGTAGTTTCTTTTTTACAAGAAAACATCATACTACCTATTAAAGTAAATCCAACAAATACGTAGCTTAATTTTTTCATAATTAGTTATTAATAGTAAGTATTTCTATGACTAAATTATTTTTATTTCGTTGTCTAAAAATAATGATTTATTAGATGATTTTTTAAATAAATGACTTTTTGTTCTAACGTACTAAATAAAAATTGCCCCAAAATTTATGTATATTTCGGGGCAAATACTATTGTTTATCGGTTATTTTAACTTACAAAAATTTGATTTCCACTAAAGAATCAGAATGTTTGGTAATATTTAATTGTTGTTTGAAGTAGATACCTACACCTTTTACTAGAGAAATATATAAATCAACTAGACCTCTTTCTGATTTATAGGTTACAATTATTTTATCTCCATGGTCTTCAAAATCAAAACGAGGAGGACGTGCATTAGGAATTTCTTCTGTTACTGTTTTATGAATGTCATCCATTGCTAACAAAAAGTCTTTGGCATTTGTGTATCCTTCAATATAACCAAAATAAATTTTAGGAACATAAGCATTTACCCAATATTCACCAAAAGCATCACATACTTGTTCGAAAGTGATACCAAGGATAGCTGGCATTTTTCCTAATAAATCCATGGTTAATTGCTCATCTACGTCTTCGTTTAACATGAAAACATGATCTTCATCCAATCCGATAGCAGCTAAACATTCAAACCATTTTTCTTCACCGAATTTCTCAATAACGAGTTTTTCAATACTCTTGTGAATTGTTCCTTTCATACTTTTAATTATTAATTATGATTCATACTTTGCTAATTTTTCTTGCAACTCTTTGATCGCTTTCTTACTTGCGAAAAGTTCTGCTTTTTTACCCTCTAGTTCAACATCTAAATCTTCCATTTTTTGTTTGAAGGTTTGGGCTTTTTTCTTGCTTTTTTCTTGTTCAATCGTAAGATCTGCTTGTAATTTTTCTAATGCTTTTAGATTTTCTTCGGTTTCCGCTTCTTGTTTTTGCATTTTTTTCATTACATAGCTCATTTCTCGCTCTTTCTTAAGCATTTCCGTTTGCGTAGCCTGCATTTCTTCCATGTTCTGATTCATCTCTTCCTCTTGCGCACGCATTTCTTCCGTTTGTTGTTGCGATTGTTCAAGTAAGTATTTAGTACGTTCGTTTGTTTTTACATTGGAAACTGTACTCGCAATGGTTTCCGAAAGTTTATTTATAAATTCGATTTTATGCGCTTCTAACTTTTCAAAAGAGGCAATCTCGATCACCCCATGTACTTGTTCGTTTATTATCAACGGAACGATAAAAACACAAGTTGGTGTTGCTTCTCCCATTCCGGAAGTAATATTGACGAAATCAGTAGGGATTTCAGTAAAAAATAAAGGTTCTTTATCAAACCATGCTTGTCCAACTAAGCCTTGTTGATAATATATTTTACTTTTTTCCTCTAAATAACGTTGTTTACCATAGGCATAAACTGCCTTAACTTCCATGTAAGTTTCATTCTCTTCTTCATTAATCACATAAAGGTATCCTTGATTTGCATGGACATAACGTATTAAATTGGATAGTACATTGTGGTAAAATAATTCCACATTCTCCACATCTCTAATGATATCTGTGAATTTAGCTAAGCCTTCGTTGATCCAATTTCTTTTGCTTTCTTTATCTGCTACTTCTGCTAAGTTGTCACGCATAGCTAATAAAGAATTTCCTAAAGTATCTTTTTCACCTAAGGATACGTAATTTGTATCTAATTCATTTTTACCAATTTGGTTTGCAAATTCGGATGCATTTGAAATATTATCTATTAGCGTATTAATTGAATTAGCCACCTGACCGATTTCATCTGTGCTATTTATTTCCAATTTTGTTGTAAAATCACCGTCGGCAATTACTTTAGCTACTTTTTGAACATTTCGGATAGGCTTGGTGATATAAGAATAAATCATCCAATAAACGATTCCGATAACGATAAAATTAAGTGCAGCAATACTTAAAATAATATACAAAAAACTTGCTTGTTTTTTTTCGGATTCTTCTGTAAAGGCGTTTACAATATTTTGTGCTTTCCCAAGCATTTTACCTTCAAGAAGTCGTTTGAAAAGTGATTCTTGTGTTTTTCTAACTTTTGGGTTTAAGTCTGTAATGATGCGATTTTTCTTTAAAAACACATCGTATTTTGTGTGTTGAATATATTTAGGGTGATTAAGTATTGTGTTATATAACTTCTCAGTTCCAACAAAGAAATTTCGCATGTCTTCTAATGCAGGACGCGTGATAGATGAACAAGGGCTTAGATTTATATCTGCACTAATAGTGGTGTTTTTTAATTTTGGAGCAATCCCTCCGTTAATTAACGTATTCAAATTCTTTTTAAAAAAATGAATGGTCTCTTTTAGCTCTTTTTTAGCTTTAGAAGCAATTTCAGGATTATCACTTAAGGATGCGTCAGCCAAAGCTGTCATACGTTGCGATAAAAAACGATTTCTACCAGCTACATTCGCTACTTGCGCATGGTCTGAATTTTTATTCGTATTGTAGAAGACAATGACATAGGAGATAATATCGAAAATCGATAACAATGCGACAATAATTCCAACCTTTTTACTAATAGATAAATTTCTTACTTTCATAAATTTCCTTATTTGATAAGCAATATTACTTATTTTATTTCAAAGAAAAAATACGTTTATAAACTTAAATCGTTTAAATTTATAGTTAAAAATATAAACAAAACTCACTCAAGTTAACATCGACAATACAAATCGACAATTTTTTCAAGTTTTATTAAAAATATTCTTCGGTTTAAAGTGTGCCGTTTTTTTTATAAATAAAGGGTAATAACTTTGTATATTTGGTATAAAGTTTTTGAACATGCGATATATCTCTATTTTAATTTTCCTTACTATTTTTTTAGTAGCATGTAAAAAAAAGGAAGTCAATTTAATTTCTGCCCCAACAATTTCATCTACAATTACCTACAATACAAATTTAACCTATGGTTCAGTTAAAGATGTGGATGGCAATACTTACAAAACGATTACGATTAGTGGGGAAGAATGGATGGCTGAAAATTTAAAAGTTACAAGGTACAATGATAGTACGCCTATACCCTTTGTTTTCGATAGTGTTGCTTGGATAAATCTTTCGGATGCAGGGTATTGTCTGTATAAAAACAATCCAACAAACAAAGACTTGTATGGGTTATTGTACAATTATTACGTAATAAGTACCAAGAATGTGTGTCCAAAAGGATGGCATATTCCTTCCGATGAGGAGTGGTCTAATTTGACTAATGTCTTAGGAACTTCGGTAGTTGCTGGAGGAAAAATGAAAGAAGCCGGTGATAGTCATTGGATCGGTTTAAATGAATTAACCTCCAATTCATCTGGTTTTACTGCTTTACCAGGAGGCGTTAGAGATTACGATGGGGTTATGGTTGGACAACGGTATATGGGATATTGGTGGACAAGCTTAGAACAATCGGCAGATTTTGCATATGTTCGATATCTACATAACGATGCGCATTGTGAACGTTCCTACATTCTCAAAAATTATGGAATTTCTATACGTTGTTTAAAAGATTGATTATGAATATAAAATACTATTTTATTCCCTTATTTATCTTATTTTTTTATTTGTTAGCGTGTAAAAAGGCTACGGTTTCCAATCCTACTATTACACCGTATTCACCTTCCATTAGCTTTCAGCATCCTACCGGATTTCCTGATCCGGTATATACATTTGATAGCAATGAAGTAACAAACATTCGTTTTAGATTGGGTAAATTTTTATTTTTCGATCCAATTTTATCGAGTGATAGTACCGTTTCTTGTGCTGCTTGTCATGCACAATCCCATGGGTTTGCGGATCACAATATTCCATTTAGTAAAGGGGTGGGAGGACAGTTTGGTAACCGAAATGCACCTCCAATTTTTAATGCAGCTTGGATGCCGGAATTTTTCTGGGATGGAAGAGTACATCGTTTAGATGATTTTTCGATGGGACCGATTACTAATCCTATTGAGATGAATGAAACTTCGGTACATGTAATCAAAAAATTAAATAGAAACACCTATTACAGAAAGCATTTTAAATTAGCTTATGGGGTAGATAGTATTACCGAATTATCGCTTCGTAGGGCGTTGAGTCAATATATGTCAATGCTTATTTCTTCCAATTCTAAGTATGATCAATACTTGGCAGGAAAAATAAATTTATCGACAAGTGAATTAAATGGGTTATCTATTTTCACTTCAAATTGTGCAACGTGCCATAAACCACCTTTATTTACAGATTTTTCATTTAGAAATAATGGTTTAGATACTGTGTTTTTAGATCAAGGAAGAGCAGCATACACTAAAAATAATAGTGACATTGGAAAATTCAAAGTTCCAACTTTGCGAAACATAGAGTTAACCTATCCTTATATGCACGATGGAAGGTATATTGGACTTATGGATGTTATTAACCATTATTCCACAGGTATACACCCGTCTGCAACGTTAGATAAATCCATAGCAACTAATTTAAAATTATCAACGACTGATAAAAAAGATTTATTAAAATTTTTATTTACACTTACTGATTACACCTTAATAAGTGATACATTAGTAGCAGAACCAAAGCGATAAAATCATGCGTTACCTAATTATTTTTTTGTTAGTATTCGTTTCAGCATTTCATGCATTTTCCCATGTTGATCCTATTGCTACAACCGATGGAAAAATGATACTTAATCAGAATTTCAAAGGCAATTTTGCCATGGAATTTATTTTTTTAGAAAATAAAAATGTCGTTTTTCAAGATATAGGTATTGAGTTTTTTAATGTTGGAGATGATGATACTTCCTCCATTTATTTTGCGTTGTATGATAAAACAACCAAGGCATTAGTAAAATATAGTGATACCACAATTAGCAGTATTTATAATCAAACTGTTTTCGTTAATTTTTTCGTTTCATTAGAAGGAAATAAACCATATATCTTAGTTTTTGGTTCAAAAAATAATGTAAATGATGACCAAATCAATTATTTTCAACCTACCCATTTACCTTATTCAAATGCAATTCTTCCGCTTACAATTCAACAGATTTATCATGATGATCAACTAATTCCACAAACAATAACTACGCAAGCTCCTTTTTTATCGTTTGGAATTGCAAGTCAAACAGGAATTGATTTTATAGCAGAAAAAATTGTTAAAAAATTCAAAGCAGATCCAAAAGCCACAGAATATCATACTTTATTTAAAACTAAAACCTCTAAATTAAAGTTAACTTCTTTAGGCCTGAGTTACTTAGATGTAGGTCCTAATTTGAAGGCAAAATTTCGTTTAAGTGTTAAAAATCCTACTACCAATCAGGTACTATTTTCATTGGATACTACTGTCGTTAATGTTCATGGAAAGAAAATTGATTTTCCAATCAGTTTAGAATTAGACACCTCCTCTGTTTATGCGATAGGGTTTGAAAATTTAGACACGAGCGATGTGGATAATATAATTATGGTTTATAAACCAAGTATTCTTCCCTACTCGGATAATTTAAATTACACACAAGTCACGGCTTTTTATAAGAATTCAGTTATAGATACAGTTGGAATTGCATTTTATATGAATTATATCCTAAAAAAGTCAAGCGCGGGTGTTAGCGAGCTAAGCAGTGTTGAGTGTTACGATTACACTGAAACCAGTCAGTCGATCAAGGTTGATTTTAAAAATGGAGTGATATTTCAGAAAGATCAATTACTGTTTACATTGGATGGAAGAAATTGTTCAGAGTTTGTTTTGATTTCTCCTACTGGTTTATTTATTGATAAAACGGTGTTGAATAAGGGACTATACCTGCTTAATCTTCATCAAAACTGTAGACAATCGTTGAAACTGCTGATTACGGATTAACGAACCGGTTCAGCATATTTTGGATTGCTTGTATACTCGTAATCGCTTAAACTTCGTAGAAAAGTCACCAATGCTTTTTGTTCCTCTTTTGTAAATGCAAATGGCGTTTTAAGCAAAGGATCTAAAGTAGGGTAATTCTTGATGCCATTAGATTTGAATGCGATAACTTGTTCTAAGTTTGTAAAACGTCCGTCATGCATATACGGATAGGTAAATTCGATATTACGTAATGATGGAACTTTAAATTTTCCTAAATCGTTTGTATTTTGCGTTATGCGATACCTACCGCTATCTTGGATGACGCTTTCCAAACCAGAATTTCGGAAGGAATAATCGGTAAATAAGGGTTCACGATGGCAACTTGCACAATTATTTTTGAATAAAGCATAGCCTGCCAATTCCTCGGAAGTAAAATTTATTTTTCCAGAAATATATTGATCATAGCGAGAATTGGAGCTAACAAGCATAGAAGTAAATTGAGCTAAAACCTTTAAAAAATGTTGGTCAGTGATTTGACCCGATCCATAAAGTACTTTAAATTTAGTAAGGTAAAAATTACTTCGATTTAATTTTAGGACGATATTTGTCATACTTTCTCCAAGTTCATGTGGACTGGTCAGCGGAACTAGTGGTTGTACTTCAATGTTATTTACTCCTCCGTCCCACATAAAACTTGTAGACCAAGCAAGATTGAATAGCGCTGGAGCATTTCTTCTTCCAAATTTTTTATCTACTCCTTTACTTAATGGAATATTATGATCTGCAAAAGAATGAGATTGTGCATGACAAGATGCACACGAAATAGTACTGTCTAATGAAAGGATTGGATCATAGAATAGATAACGCCCTAATTCAAAACCTTCTTGTGTCAGCTGGTTATTCTCAAAAGTATAATGTGGTGCAGGGAAATTAGATGGCTGCGTAAATGTGATGGATGAAGGAGAAAAAGGTGTAATTTTCCCTTCCTTTTTACAAGAAAAAGTCAGTAAAATTACACCTACCAAAACTATTTTTTTCTCCAACAACATAATTGCTTTTTGGTTTAAATCTTACATAAAATTCAAACGATCTAATTTTATTTTACACTTATCAATTTAAACGAATATAATTGATTAGCAAAGAATCCCATTCCACCATCTCCTAAAGCCATTAATTTTGCCTCAGCTCCTGGCATATGAATCATATTTAATGTTTTCACACTTGGTGCAGAATGCCATAATAATCTTGGATTTACCTGAATAGAAATCGCAGCAGTGTTTCCTTTAGTTACGTTTAATACATTTGATCCATCAAAGGTCATAGTTCGTTTGGTAACGATATTATTAGCACCACTGAATCCACCTAAATGAAAAGCAAAGATTTTATCTTGTTTGTTGTTTTTGTACGTTCCTTCTGCTTTCAACATGATGTAGCCACTGTTCCAACTCCAATACATATCGTTTGTTGTAGCTAAATCACCTGTTTGTGCACCAGAAACGTTACGTGTACTATCTACACCCAATGTATAAGCCATTTCTGTATAGTTAGCAACTGGTAAATTGGCAAACGTTAATTTTAAAGATTCTGGTTTGGAAAGATCAATTAAGTGATAGCTTTCATTTTCTGTCCAATACGTACCATCCGCTTTTTTAAATTTCACATTGGTAATAAAATACTTGAATTTAGAAAAGGTCATAGTATCTCCCTTCATCGGATGAATTACGGTTGAATCAATTGCCATAACTTGCTCATTCATCATACCAAAACGATGGTCCAATGATACGGATACAGAACCAGTTCCAGCGTCAACAGCTGTTGGGGTAGTGTCTTTCTTTTTACATGCGCTTAATCCTAAAATGATTGTAGCAGCTGCGATTGTTAATTTAATTGTTTTCATGTTGGGTTTATTTTAGTTTTATTTATTTTTTTATCCTTTGTTACGTCATACTTCGACTACGCTCAGTCTAACATTTAATTTGTCAAACTGAGCTTGTCGATTTAGTCAGACTGAGTTTGACGAAGTCTATTCAATAATCAATTTTTGAACATGTGTACCAACTTCCGTAGTTGCGTATACAAAATACACTCCTTTTTCGAATGTTGTTTTCACCTCTAATTGTGTAGCGTTTACCTTTTCTATTTCTTTCACTAACATTCCTAATTCGTTGTAGATACGAATGTTGTTTAAAGAAGTAGCAGCAGCAACAGTAACATTACCTTTACTTGGATTAGGATATACTTGAAATGCATTTTCAGTACTTAATACAGAAACTCCAGAACATACTTCTTTTGCAATCTTAATTGTGTCTTTTGCAACCGTACCCCATTTATCAGTAACAATTACCGTGTAAGATCCTGCAGCCAAATTCGTTAAGTTAGCAACTGAGTCATTCGTGTTCCATTTGATTTTATATGGAGCGAAACCACCAATAATTTTAATTTCTACACCACCACCAAGATTATTACACGCAGCTTTTTTAATAAGTGTATCCTTGATAATAAGGTCAGGACAAGCATCTTTCTTTAATTCAATCGAATCTTTACTTTTTGCACCATTTTTATCTGTAATTTCTACCCAGTAGTTACCAGAAGTTAAATTTGTAAGTGTTGTATTTACTGTATCTCCTGTACTCCATTTGATTTTGTATGGTGCAGCAGGAGCTGTATAAATTGTACCACCAGTAAATGCAATGCTCAATGAACCTCCCGAATTATCACAGGCAGATGGTTTTACTGTAGCAAAAGCAACATTTAATGGAACTTCAGAAAGTGCATTTGACCAGATGCAGTTATTTTCAGTTGTCACAAATACGCGTTCTCCCGCAAAACCGATTTTATTTACATCTGTGAAACTTGGTAGGTTAAATTGATTTCCACCACGTTGCCACGTTTTACCTTCGTCAGAAGTAGCTAACAAACCACCTTTGTATGATGCGAATACATACCCGCCATAAGTTGCCATGGCTTGAATGCCATCACCATCAAGTCCCATTAATACCGTATGATCGATAGAAGTCTTAGCTGTAGGTACCCAATTAATGCTTTTTATATCTGAAACAAAAACACCTTCATGGTGAGTACCGACATATATTTTTGTCCCTAACAAAGTAACTGCTGTTGTATGAGTAGTTGGTAGGTTTTTAGTAATGTCATTCCAGTCTCCTGACGCTTCGTTTTTCCAGAAAACTCCACCGCCATGTGCTGCTGCATAGACTTTATCATTAAAAAATGAGAATACATAATATTCTACTCCAATTGGTAAGCCTTTTTGGATTGAAGTCCAAGCACTTGTTCCATTTGATTGATAAACATTTGTAGCATCATCAATTACATACAAGAAATTTTTAGATGCATACACATTTACATAATTTGCGTTGGATAATCCAGTATTGAAAGGATTCCATACTTTTCCAGAATCTGCACTAACAAACACACCTGCATTTTCAGTAACAGCAAATACCTTAGATCCAAAAATTACTAGGTCATTTATATGTAAACTGTCTGTTAATCCTTTGTTTACTCTAGCGTAATTTGTTGCTAAGTCTTTGGTTACAAACACTCCTTTTTCAGTTGCTACATAAATCAAATTTGTACCATTTGAAGCAAAAGAATTGGTTTTTAAGTTGCTGAATCCTGTGTTGAAAGCAGTCCAAGCAATTGAACTTGTTGTAGTTTTGTAGATACCTTCGTTGATAGTTCCAGCTACTATATTTGTAGTAAAAGGAATCACAACATTTACAGTTGTGGTTGGTAAACCTAAACTAATTTTATTCCAAGCAATAGTCCCAGCTACAGAACTAAATACTCCATTCACTGTGCTTGCAAACCAAGTTGTTTCATTGTTGGAAAGCGAAACGAGCGTGTCACTACTATTTAATCCTATAACTGATGAATAAGTAGCTGTAGTTGCAGATTTTGCTGATGTTAAAATAAAGAATCCATCTGCATTTTTGATCAATAACTCATCTGTTGTACTATTGTAAGATAATGCTAATCCACCATTTTTGTTTGCGGTATTTATATCGTTCAAACTTGACCAAGAACTTCCCTTAGTGTCAGAATAAAAAACGCCTTTTGTTTCTGAAAGTAAAATAACACGAGATCCAGCGATTGTTAATCCTACAATTTTTGACCCAGCAAAGGGTAAGTTCGTAATTTCACTCCACGTATTTCCGATGTTTGTTGATTTAAATAATTGACCATTACTTGTCCCAGCAAGTAACACTGAATCTGATACAGCAATTACAGAGGTAAGGTCTAAGTTTGAAATCCCTTTGTTTATTTTTACCCAATATCGATCTGTTCCTGAATATCCAGAAAAACGAAAGATTCCACTGTCTGCAGTCGCTGCGATTGCATATTTACCAGTATGAGCAAGTGAAACAATTTGACCACTTTTTAACCCCACATTTTTTGCCGACCAGTTTCCAAGTTTTAAAGATTGGTAGACACCACCATTTGCAGTACCTACATAAATGGTATCTCCCTTGACTACAGAACTTGTAACTGTTCCACCACCAAATGGTCCTTTGGAACCAAAGTGTGCCAATGCAGAGGTAGCTGTAAGTGCTACAGATGCAAGTACTAACGATAATTTTGTAATTGTTTTTTTCATTTTTAAGTTTTTCAATAGTTTAGTTTTTCAATGTGATTTCGACTCCGCTCAACCTGACATTGAAAAAGTGTATAGGTTTCGACAGGCTCTCGAAGTCAATTGTTTTTAGCTTTTTGTGCTATCCATTTCAAGATTAAATCAGTTGTGCATTTACTCAATTTTCCATTTGGTGGCATTGGATTTGACACCGAAGTCATGGATGTGAAGAGCAAACTTGCACTAGGATTTAATGTGTCTACGTAGCCACTTTTTGAATTGGTTAATTCTCCATAAGCTTGTGCTGCATCTAAATTTAATCCACCTTTTGGTTTTACTCCTGTATGACATCCTGAAGTTGAACAATTTGTATTCAAAATCGGTTGAATGTCTTGTT